>JAFGGQ010000026.1 GCA_016930435.1 bacterium | reverse complement strand
GGAGTGAATCCGCGCGGTACATCTCCCGAACATTTTCCAAAAGCAGATCCGCGCGGTACCAGTCCATCAATATTTCATAACCAAGATTAGCCATACAATAGAACAGCTCATCCCACCACAGGGGATGCGCCGAATCCAGCATCTCTGTATAGGCTCTCGAGGAGAACTCGTCCATTTCGGAAAGGTTAAGGTATAATTGTCTCTGCAGGAATTGCGGGGCGGTTTGTATATAGGGGATCAACTCATCATCTACAATCGGACCGGGCGGGGAATAACCCAGAGTGCCAGCCTCAACATCGATATATATTGCCTGAAAGCTCCCCGGAAGAAGCATCAGTTCGATCTGCAGGGAATCATAAATCTCGATAAAAGCGCCTGGTTTGGGGTAGCAAATACTACCGGCGGAGTTCAGCGGGGGAAGCCCTTCTTCACATTCATAAGGCTCAATAGGTGTCAAGTTTTCCGCTGGAAGGGGCATGGTCATCTCCCGTCCATTGGCCACCGTTATAAAAAACATAAATATAGCTATAACTAATAATCCTCTTTTCATTTTACCTCCGTCGATTTATTACCCAATCGTTTATCTTCATACATCCTTTTATCAGCATAATCAACTAAACCTTTCAGGTCCTTTTCGGATTTGGCAACAGCGTAACCCAGGGCGACCTCAATTGGATATCTTATCTTATTTTCCCTGGACCACTTAGTAGTATTCTCCTTTACCTGTTGAAGCCTTCTATCAAGATCCTCAAGTTTCCGGCCTATCATGACGATGATGAATTCATCCCCTCCCCACCGGCATACCGGCTCTTCCGGGAACATGGTCTTTAAGAACTGGGCTGTTTTCCGCAAAATATAATCACCTTCAACGTGGCCATGATTATCATTGATCTCTTTCAGATGATTCAGATCCACCATTACCAGGCCTACATTGATCCCCTGTTTAATAAAATAAACAGCCTCTGTTTTAAGGTAATCTTCCAGGTATTGCCGGTTAAGCAACCCGGTCAACCTATCAGTTATAGCCTGTTCCCTGATCTTCTGGTGCAACTGGGATCTTTCGATAGCCAGCGCTACCTGTTGAGCAAGGAGTGTCATAAAGCGAAGCCCCTGCTTGTTGAAATGATCATATTCCTCGCTTGCCACCTCCAGAACCCCTATAACTTCGCCCTCCGCGATCATGGGCACTGCCAGCTCTGAGCGGATCAAATCGCTTACCTTAATATAACGGGGATCCTGGGTTACATCCGGTACGATAAGTGGCTTACCATGCTTGGCTACCCACCCTGTAATACCCTGAAAACCAACCTTAAGCCGTTCCCTCATGGCTTGTTCTGTAAAACCAATTGCAGCTTTAATATAAAGCTCATTTTTACTCTTATCAAGCAGCAGAACCGAGCAATATTTAGCCCCCAGATCCTCGTGCATAATCCATACTACCCTCTCAATAAGCATATCATAATCCAGGGTGGAGATAAGAAGCTTGGAAGTCTCGTAAAAAGAGGAGTTCTCGTTGATCCGGTGCTCCAATTCCAATTGCAGTTTACGGTTTTCCACGGACAATCCAATATACTTACCTATATGAGTATAAAGTTGCGACAATTCATTATTTATTTTTCTCTTCTTTCGGGTATATATATGCACATAACCCAGAAAATTATCCCGGGCTTGCAAAGCTATACTGATAAAACCCCTTATCCCCTGGTTTTTAAGGATCATATATGGCGTTTCAGACAGATCATCCCAGGCATCAAAATCATGATAATGGACAGCTGCATAATTGCTTTGATCAAATCTTATGGATTTCTTCTTCGATTCTTCTTCGATCCTATCTAAGAACTCATCCGGTAAATAAATAGATGCAGCGCAGGGTTTTTTAAAATAATCACGGTCAAGCAGATAAATCCCCCCACCAACACCGTCAATATCCCTTACCAGATAAGGTATTATAAGGTTCAACATATTCTCAAGCTGCACGGGTTCGTTCACAATATCGCTCAGTTTTTTGAGCAATTCCATACGCTGATTATGAATTTCCAGCCTTTTTTCCAGTTTACTAATATGTTTACTATTGATATCCGTCATTTTAGCTGATAAAAATTAGAATTTCCTTTTGATGAAAATAGTAATTCATGATAATAATTTTACATTAACCCTTTAAAGTCAAGCAGTTTTTTAACTTGCCCTATGATATGACGGGGACTTAATCCAAAATGCCGGATCAATTGGGTTGGTTCACCTGACTCTCCGAATCGGTCCGGGACGCCCATGATAGCCATGGGTACAGGGCACCTTTGCGACACGGTTTCCGCGACCGCGCTGCCCATGCCTCCGTTTACCTGGTGTTCTTCCAGTGTCAGGATAGCCCCGGTATCCCTGGCGGCAGTAAGGATTGCTTCCCGGTCGATCGGCTTTACCGTATGCATGTTCAGAATCCGGCACTCGATCCCCTGCTGATGGAGTTTCTTAGCAGCCTCCAAAGCCCCGTAAAGGATGGGACCGCAGCCAATAATGGTGACATCCCTTCCTTCCCTTAAAAGGTCTGCCTTTCCCACCCTGAATGGGGATTGTGGATCGATGAAGACCGGTGTGGGAGCACGGCCAAACCGAATATAGCAAGGTCCCTCCACCTGCTCAACCGATGCGATTGTAGCCTTCCTGGTCTCCTCATAATCGGCGGGAACCAGCAAGGTCATCCTGGGGATAACCCTCATTATGGCGATCTCCTCCAGGGCTTGATGTGTAGCTCCATCGGGTCCCACCGATATACCGCCATGAGCACCTCCGATCTTAACATTTAAATTTGAATAAGCAACCGTTGTCCGGATCTGGTCCCAGGCTCTGCCAGATGCGAAAACCCCATAAGTGCAGAAGAAGGGTATCTTCCCCGCGAGAGCAAATCCTGCCGCAACTCCCATTCCGTTCTGCTCGGCAATGCCGACACTGAAAAAGCGATCCGGAAAGCGTTTCTGAAACCAGTGAACCCTGGTAGATTCGCTGATATCCGCCCCGATCACAACTACTCTAAGATCCCGCTCTCCCAATTCAAGCAATCCCTTGCCAAAACCATCCCTTGTAGGCGCTTCGTTTAACTTCAAGACTCCACCTCACCCTCTTTTAGTTCTTTTAAAGCCCTTTCAGTCTGTTTCTGGTCCGGTGCAATCCCATGCCATTCCGCTTGATTTTCCATAAAAGACACGCCCTTACCCTTAATGGTGTGAGCGATAATGACCACGGGTTTCCCCCGGAATGAAGCGGCCTTTTCAAATGCGTAAATTATTGAGGTAATATCGTGTCCGTCAATTTCCAGGACTTCCCATCCGAAGCTCCTAAACTTTTCCGGGAGGGGATAAACATTCATCACTTCGGGAATGCTCCCATCAATCTGGAGGTTGTTGTTATCCACAATAGCGCAAATATTATCCAGTTTATAATGCCCTGCGGTCATGGCTGCCTCCCATATCTGGCCTTCCTGCAGTTCACCATCCCCGAGGATGCAATAGACCCGATAAGAGGCGTTATCCATACGGGCGGCCAGGGCTATTCCACAGGAGATAGAAAGCCCTTGTCCCAGCGAACCCGTGGAGACCTCTATGCCCGGCAATCTGGTATCCGAACTGGGGTGGCCCTGCAAAGGGCTGCCAAGTTTCCGAAGTGTACCGAGTATTTCCGCGGGAAAATAACCGCACAAGGTCAGAACCGCATATAGCGCCGGGCAAGCATGCCCCTTGGAGAGAATTACCCGGTCCCGACCGGGCCAGAGAGGGTCATCCGGATGGTGATCAAGAACCCTGAAATAGAGTACCGTTAGTAGTTCAGCAAGTGAAAGCGATCCGCCGGGATGCCCACTTCCCGCAACCCCTAACATCTTGATGATCTCGACCCTCAGCCGCCGCGCTACACCCTTTAATTCTTCTATTGATAATTCCGAAAGCATCAACCTTCCTTATCCATGAATTATTTTAAAAGTATCGCCTTTTGAGAGATCGTCCTCTGTTCTCCCGGGAAATAGAGGCTGATAAAATAGACCCCGGAGGGAAGAGCAAGACCTTCCTGATCAACTCCTCCCCATACTAAAAGTTCCCTGAAAGCAAGCATTTTATAATCTCTTGAGAATACCTTCCTTCCCATAATATCAAATATTGAGAGCGCTACACTGCTGCCCTTACGATTTTCCACCACGATATTAAGATTAGCGTTAAATGGTGTTGGGAAAAGTTTCAGACCAATATCTCGGGGCAGTTCGGATTCGCGAATAGATGAATAATTGCTTGAATAATTGCCATTGCGATGGAAATTCCCACGGTGAGTAAACCATGGTTTTGCTGATGTACTTAATCCGTCGCATTCCCAAATATATATATATGAATCCCAGGAAGTAATGATAATTTCCAGGCGGCCGTCATTATTCATATCCACTATAGTAGGGGATGCCAGGACGGTATAGTCGGTATTCAGGGGGAATCCCGGCAAGGGAATGCCTCTCTCTGAATATGCCCAGACTGCATATTCAAACGGACATATTATTTCGAGTTCACCATCGTCATTTATATCGGCGACGGTAGGTGCGGCCCAGTAGTTGGTAAAATTAGGAACCGGCCAGCCGGGCCAGGTCACACCGTCTGAACCAATTACCGATATGCCATTCTGCCCGGCGACGATCACCTCGCAGCGATTATCACCATCCAAATCTGCCAATGCCGGCGGGGTGGTTATATCCGCAACAAAATTAACCGTTGTAACCGGCCAGCCGTGAAGAACAGTTCCATCGTGAGTAAAAACCCAGACCTTATTGGGCTTTGCGGCAATCACTATTTCCAGGGTATTTTCATCATCATCAAGGTTCCCCAGCACCGGGGATGAACCCCCCACTCCGGAGAATAAAACCGGCCAGCCATCGACGGGTTCGCCGTTTATATCCCATGCATAAACGGTGCCGTTATTAATCCAGGGCACCCGGTTTCCGCATACGACTATCTCCGGATCGCCATCAAAGTCAATATCCCCGATCGCCGGTGCGGAATAGGTTACGCATCCCGAGGTTGTGTCGGCCGTATAAATGGAGAACAATCCCGAGGGGTCACCATCTTCAAGAAAGGCTTCGCCGTTATAGCGCCATACGTATAATCTTCGTGCTTCGGTAGCTACCAGAATTTCCAGGTTACCATCACCGTTCAGATCGGCGAGGGCGGGGCAATTAAGTGTAGGGGTATTTATTGTCCGCGGCCATCCGGGCATTAAATGACCCTCCATATTAAAAGCGTAAACAGCGCGGTCGGTGCCGCGTGATACTACTACAATTTCGGGTTGACCGTCATTATTCAAATCACCCAGGGCGGGTGAAGCCCAGGCTATCATACCATCTACGGAAACAAATGGATCGATCCTGGTGGAGGTGCTGTCGAATATCTCCCACGCATTTGAATAAAAGCCATAAATGTTGCCATCATGAGCTCCCACAAAGAGTTCCAGGAGGTCATCCCCGTCAATATCAGCCAGTACAGGAGTGCCGCTAATAATAACACTACTGGAGAGACTTAGAGGCCATGGTTCGAAATAGGGATAGGATGTCCATCCGGAAACAGGAGTGGACAGGGGGCTTTCATTACGGCCGGAATCGACCGTTGATAAACGGTAATAAAATGTGCTGCGGCCCGGCAATGGAAAATCATTGAAATAAGTGGAAGAGATCAGCGGGGTAGGGGTTATCCTTCTATAACCCGAATCCGGATACTGGCTGCGATAGACGAAGTAGCCATAAGGGATACTGAATTCAGGGGGCAACCAGTATAAACGGATATTATTAAAACCAGGGTGTGTCCAGAGGCTGTCGGGGGAATTAGGGACATAAAGTTGAAGGGCCCATCGGTATTCAAGGTCATAATTGGTGTGGAATTGAACCTGGTAGGGCAGAGTCCCCGCGCTGTATGAGGCTCCGATCTCAACCGGGAAATAAAAGGATGAGCATGCCATAACAGCTATTTCGGAAGCGAAAAGCGAATCCGTTATAATTATCAAATGTTCACTTCCTTCGATACTCAAAGCATTGTAGCTGAACTCCCCCGCTCCACGGTTGAGAACCGAGAAAACAATGTGAGCGCTCTCCCCGGGATCCGGAACACCATCGCCGTCCCCCAAAAGAGAATCGATGTATCGGGTTGAAATATGTAGCGGATCAGGGCCGCAGGCCACGAAAGTCATACTGTCTAACCATTCCCCTTCAGATGCGTTTATGAATACGCTTACCCGGAATATTCTGCGATCAACAATATCTGCCGGAATTTGCACCAGGATGCTGTCATGGAAACTGAGCGAATCGTGCCCGGGAAGCGCTGCGTAATTTGCGGTGTTTTGAATAAAGGTCAAGCCGGGGCAGGAAAAGGTTAATTCAATACTGGTAGCCCTGACGATGCTTCGATTTTTTATATAGCCATTCAGGAGAGCCCGTTCACCAGATTCAGGCAATTCATCGCCATCCCCATCAGCTTCAAGTACCTCGAAGCTGCAGAGCATGGGGTTGGGCCCTGCAGCAGAAGCCACCATCAGGGTATCCACCCAGGGCAGCAGGCGACTGCCAGTGACCGCCATGATCAGATATTCTTCATTCCACAGATTGATGTTAAATATCGCCTGGCCCAAGCTGTTAGTGGAATCCATTGCAAATTTTCGCCGGGAGGAAAACATGGTAACCAGGGCATTTTCAATGGGATGATCAGCGGAATCCGTGACCACCACATGAAGCGTATTGTCATTGCCCCGGAGATTTGCGGGACTAATTGTAACCCTGGGTTCAGAGGGTATTTCAAACCAGACCTTCATCAAAGGATGGCCGGTAAGTGTAGGTATGTATCTGAAATACTGTCTGAATGGCATCAATGTGATTAGCCGATTTGTAGCTTCTCCGAGAGTGGTTTGCGGGTCATTAATAAATGCCCGGAAGAAAATGGAATCCATAGCCATCTGGCCGGTCCAGGCTGTACGGGTATTTCCTATAAACGCCAGTCCACCGCCCTCCGGATTTGCCAGCCAATGTTTTGCCACATTATCCGCATCGATAGCATTGACATCGCAGGAAAACGAATAGAATATGGCGGGGAAATAGGGGCCATTATCCAGGTTGTCAACATCTGTGATGGACAAACCGCCCCCTCCCGTTTTCTGCCCCATACCCAAAAAATAGCGATTGCCATGGTCGATATGGTTGATGATATGGTAACCCTCCCCCAACTGCTCAATGAATGCTTCGGCAGTGATCTCAGCATCGCCACCGGAGGTCCCGTGATGCGCATACAGTTTATAGAATTCGGTCCCTGCCGGAAAACTGAACGCGGCATTCATGTTTTCCTTGAAGGTGGGGCCCATAGTGTCCATTCCATCGTGGGAAAGAGCCGCTGCTGCATATAACCATTTATTGAGATAATCAAGCCGCGGTGAGAACCGGTACTGACGCAGTTTGGAGAGGAATGTACTTATCATCACCGGATCATTCAAAGCGATACGGCCACTGATCAACAGCGGAATATTATCATCTTCGGGACTATCCCCAAATTCAGAATCATGATCATAATTCCAGTAGCCGTCAAGAGCAGAATAGTAGAGATCCGTTGGCACATGGACCCAGTTGCCCTCATTATCGGAAGAATAAGCCATACGGACCGGTATATCGGGATGATCTCCTACCAGCAGGAGATAACTAATACCCCAATTCAAGTAGGCTTCCTTTATAAATTCCCGGATAGATTCCTGAATGTCGCTGCCCCAGTAAAAAGCATTGATCTGGGAGATGGTAACGATCTCGGGAATTACCCCCCAGAAGTACTCCTGCTCCAACCCTGAAACATGAGGGAGAAGACCATCTAAAGTGATAATCAGGAGGTCCACAGGATCATCCCGGGGGTGAGGCGGGAATGAATTTAACCGTGAATTCAGGGTCGAGGTGGCAGATTTAGAAGGGGATTGAGAAGATATCCATAAGGTTAATTCCTCGGGATTGCTGACCAAACCCTCCAGCATTTTTATCCGGGTTTTTTTAGAAAAATGTGTTTGCTGCAATGGTGTCATGGGTATATAAGCATCATCTATTAGTGTCAGAGTCAGTTCGATATCATGTAGAAAATATAGCCTGCCGGTTCGGGTCTCATATTGGAAAGGGCAGACAGCGATGGTGGCTATATGAACGCCATGTAGGTATCCCTCGCTCTGAATGCGTATTATTTCCCCGGGGAATAAATCTGTTTGCATAATGGGGAGGGATAATGTATCATGACCGGTATCGCCATCGATCCTGAAGGACTCTGCTGTTTTGAGCGAAAAGCTCCCTGCTAAAATTCTTCTATCAGAATCGTAGTGATATTCGTGGATGCGGGTTTGAGGTGGCAGCGCCAGGCGTATGATTTTCCAGGGCAGATCAGGTTCGCCAATTTCCGAAAGGCTTATCCCACCCTCTAAGCTTACCCGGGTATATTCGCCATCCGTCTCGAAGGATAATTGATCCTCCTCCTGTAAAATTTGATGATAGTAGAATTCGGCGGAATAACTACCTGCAGACAGCAGTATCAGGAACAGTAATAAGAAGAGCATTGATAATGCATGATTTATTTTATTTTTGTTTTCCATCTAATCGATCCATCCTGATTTTTGGTACTGCTCCAGGACCAGGTTCAGGCAGCGTTCCGGATCATGCTGATTCCTGACCCATTCCCGTCCGGAGAATGAAAGCTGTTCGAGTTCACACTCACTTTGGATAAGGGTTTCCAATCTGGAGTAGATATCTTTACGTGAAATATTTATGAAGGGATTATCGCCCAGGAATTTTTGGTAATCCGGGAGAATCGTCACCGCGGTCGGGATACCCATTGCCAGAGCTTCAAGTCCACTGATACCGTAACCCAATTCACCTATCTGGTCGATAAATATATTACAGCTTGACTTCAGCATCAGGGCTTCTTGATAAGGCAAATGCTCGATCAACACGCTTTCGGTATCGTATTTTTCTTCAAGCTCTTTCATGGCTTTAATGATAACATCAGAACCTTTAGCCTGTCGGTTGGTGGGTGAATGCCCGATCCTGGTTTTTAGATTGCCGATATTGTTCCCGATATAATGGTCATAATTGTGGGCTTCGAAGGGGAAGGGTACATGAATCGCCCGTGGATGCAGATATATGTGATCGAATTCCGCGACAAAGACCAGCTTTGCGGCCTGGTCAATAGGTTCGATGACACCTCTGGTGCGCAGATCGCTTCCATAATAAAAGGTGACCAGCCGATCCCTGCTTCCCGCCCATTCCAGAACATACTTACCGCTTCGCAAAAAACCTAAACCCCCATCCAGTACAAGAATATCGGACTTTTTCAGGATATCGAGCACGCCGGAACGCTTGATGATCTTTTCCCACAGGTTATCCCGGCTATTTAGTAACAGGCTTTGGATCTGGTTAGATGGTTTCCATATCAGTGGAGGGTCATCCAATCCAAGCCTTTTATTTGATACTGTTCTTGAGACTATCGGGCTGATCATGCGGCGAGGCAGATCATTTAAAAACGGAAGATTAAGGGTAATATCCTCCTGATAACCAAAGGGGTTCCTGAACAGGGTTACCAAATGTGAATCGTAACCCTGCTTCCTTTCGGTTTCCATGAAAAGGTAAGGCAGACCGGCATAGTTTAGCGGTGCAATATGTAGAATATTCGGTTTTGCCATATCAGTTACATAATATTCAATAAAATCCGAAAAAAGCAAGATTATAATAAAGTCAATTATATTGGTAATCCGGGAATCCCAAATCATCATACATAAATTTCCTGCCCCTCGAATGATTTAAAGGTTCCTGTATGCAAATAACCCCGCTTCATTCGGGGCCTGGGCAAAAACCCATATCATTATCTTAAAATAAGCGGTTTGTTCATCGAAAAGATGGCAAAAAAGATATTGACTATAACGGTTACATATATTATATAAAGGCACTATATTTTCAGGAAGTTCTATTTAAATATTTGAAAAGGAAGGATAAAAAATGGCAAGGATTTTTCCATTCAGAGGTGTTATGTACCGCAAGGATGACCAGGACTTAACCGAGCTGGTATCCCAACCTTATGACAAGATAAATGACAAGATGCAGGCGGAGTATTATGAGAGAAGCGAATATAACATTGTCAGGCTGATCAAGGGGAAGGCGACCCCGGAAGATACCCCTGAAAACAACCAATATACCAGGGCCAGCGACTTTCTTCGAAAATGGATGGCTGATGGAATCCTTGTTCGCGACAGTCAGCCGGCTATATATATTTATTACCAGAAATACAAAGTTGAAGGCGAACTGAAGACCCGTAAAGGTTTTGTGGCCTTAGCCGCACTGGAAGCACCCGGTGAGGAGGTAAAAGCTCATGAACATACTTTAGCCGGACCAAAGGCTGACCGACTTAACCTTATGCGCACCACCGCATCAAATTTCGGCCATATCTTTATGCTTTATGCCGATCCGCAGAACCAGATCAACCAAATACTGGACGAATACGCCGAGGTCAATCCGCCACTGTTCACGGCTAATGATTATTATGGAGAGAACCATCAATTGTGGCGATTGACTGATCCCCTCAAAATCGGCCAAATCCAGAAATTAATGAGGGATAAGGTTCTATTTATCGCTGATGGCCATCACCGCTATGAAACCGCAGTAAACTATATGAAAGAGATGAAGGCGCAGAACAAACCGATAGCGGAGGGCGCCGAAAACTACACCAATTTGATGATGACCTTTGTAAATATGGATGGCAAAGGGCTGTCCATTCTTCCTACCCACCGGGTGGTACA
This sequence comes from bacterium, assembly GCA_016930435.1. Classification (GTDB taxonomy): domain Bacteria; phylum UBP14; class UBA6098; order JAFGQG01; family JAFGQG01; genus JAFGGQ01. The sequence continues at coordinate 1,003 of JAFGGQ010000026.1, read as the reverse complement.
CAGCGTTCAAAATTTTGATCCTGAAGGCTTTCTGGCCAGGGTCAGCCAAAACTTCAATATCGAAGAGATACCATTCGAACCCGCAGTTTACGATTACAAGAAGAACGAGTTCATTTATAAGCTTACAGAACGCGGCAAGGACGAACATGTCTTCGGACTGGCAATGAAAAATCAGAACAAATTCTGGCTGCTTTCCCTTAAATCTGAATCGCTAATGGATAATGCGGTCAAGGGCGAACATTCCAAGCAATGGAAGACCCTGGATGTTTCTATTCTTCATTCATTGCTTCTGGATGATCTTCTGGGCATCGATGCCCGTGCCCTGGAAGAAAAAAGGAATATTGATTATATTCGGCATTTCGATGAAGGATTCGACTGCATCAACGAAGACCCAAAGGTACAGATGGTCTTCTTCATTAATCCTACCAAGGTGGAGCAGGTCAAGGAGATCGCTTCCCGGGGGGAAAGGATGCCGCAGAAATCCACCGATTTCTATCCAAAGCTGCTCACCGGAATGGTCATTAATGTTATGATCCAGTAGTGTTGATAAGGATTACCGAATTTTTACGGTAGCGCTATCTTTAGAATGAATATTCACTTAGTGGAAAGGCTTATTTGACCAGATTCAGAAGGTTTGGATTGACCAGCAGGATTATACCCAGTGCCAACATGATTATCCCACCGGCCAACTTCAGCCATTGGACCTGTTTTTCGCTGATGGAGTGGCTCCTTTTTCCGGCAAAGAAAAACCCGAAAATTATTACCAGGGTACTCTCCTGAATAACATAAACCATATTATAAAGTAATAAGTAGAAATAATAACCCAGATTATTATCGAATCCTTTCTCGGCGAGGATATTGGTATAGATAACCGGGAAACCGGCGGTGCATGGCAACTCTACAATTGAGGCGAATCCTGCCAATACAATCGATGCAAGGATGGAGGTAGCCAGCGATCCGGCAACGATTAATCCTCTTATCTTATCCATCCGGTGTATGAATC
>JAFGGQ010000025.1 GCA_016930435.1 bacterium | reverse complement strand
CATGGAGAACCAGACAGAGATTCCCTGGAATATATAAGCCATGACAGTATTCCGTTAATTCACGAAAAAGGGTGTGCCATTCCACTCTTGCTGCAGCATCCGGCACATATCATCCCCTGGAGATGCGGAGTGAGCGGTGCTTTGTTGGTTGGAGCGACCTATTATGCCTTTGATAACATGCCTGGTGTATGGGGTCCTTCAGTAGGCAAGTTTCATATAAAAAAGCATGATTGGGATGATGACCTATTAGTCTATACGGATGAGATCAGCCATTTGCTGGTGAGCTATAAGCTTACACAAGCCTGCAAGGGTTTATTTGGGTGGTGTGGTTTTTCCCCGAAATTCTCCCGGATTATCGGTGCAACTAGCGCATTTCTTTGGATGACCGCGGTTGAGTACCCCGTAGATGCGTATAATCCTAAACAGGGGTTAGGATATTCGGATTTGGTGTTCGATTACATAGGCATTGCCCTGGCTTATTTCCGGGATCAATATGAATTCGCCAAGAGATTTGATTTTAAACTATCACTGGAAACAACGGATTATTATGCCCCTACTATAGTGGCAATGACCCTTGAAGAAGCCAATAATTATATCTACTGGTTAACATTTCAGCCCGATCCGTCCCGAATACCATTGCATGTCGGGCTGGGATATTCGGGCAAATTAAAAGTAGCTACGGAAAGAAAGGCTTCCCCCCAGGGTTACCTCGGAGTGGGCATCTCACTTTCTGACCTGAGTCCGTTGTTGGGACCGGAATGGGGCAAATTTCTGGATATCTTTGGATTTTACTCGTTTTCAATTTACATTGAAATATTCTGATGCATTAATGCCTGACTATAAATGGGTTTAATTAAATTGAATAAAACCCTGTATAATAAATCTATCTCGAATAAGTGATTTGGGTTATAAATCAAGGGAAAGTATTCCCAGGGAGGTAATATCCGATATGAAAAGAATTATGACTATTTATTTGATGAGCGCTCTGTTTTTCCTTCTGCCCGTTTTGCTCTGGGGAGAATGCGGCGGACCCGATGCTTATGGTTATGTCTGGTGTGATGACCGGGAAGCTATGGTGGAGTTCGATTGGGTGGATACTGCAGGGGCAACCCGGCTTTCTGGCAGCTCTGATGTTGGGGATGATATCCAAATCGAGATTATTATCCCTTTTACTTTCCGTTTTTATGGACGGGGCTATAACCTGGTTTATGTCACCGATAATGGTCTGTTGACTTTTTCGGATACCAGCGCGACTTCTTATTTAAACCAGCCAGTTCCCCATACGAACTTCCCCAATAATGCTGTTTACCCGCATTGGGATGATGGCAGGATCCGAGGTTCTGAGGGAAATTCATGGGTCTTTACCAAGATGCAAGGAAGCAGTCCTTCCCGCCGATTTACAATTATCTGGTCCAATATATATTATCCGTATTCGGACGTTACAAATCCCCTCAGCTTTGAAGTAACATTGTATGAGTGTTCCGAGGGGGATGGCGAGATTTTGATCCAGTACCTGGATGTGGAATCTGCATCGGATGACAATTCCTTTGGCCGTTCTGCAACCATCGGGGTGGAAAACATAAATGGTATTATCGGACTTCAATACAGTTACAATGATTCCACACTCAGGAATAATATGGCTCTGAAATTCAGTGTACCCAGTTTTCATTATGATGCTGGTATTATGGAAATTAACCTTCCCGCCGGAATCGGATTGGTGGGTATAGGAACAACTCCCCGGATGGTCTGCCGTAATAATGGCGAGTACGAAATGATAAATATCCCCGGTTATCTGGTTATTCAAGGTGAAGGAGGGGAGAGCATATATTCGGATACGGTAGTCTTTGACATGTTCGCGGGAAGCACCGATACCGTTTCTTTCAGGGAATGGGTTGCAGCCGAAGAGGGGTCTGTGATGATAACTGCATTTATCGATCCAACCCTTGATGTCTGGCCAGTTAATGATACTCTGCGGAAACGGTCTGCTGCGTTTATCCATTATACAGAAGGGGGGCCTGACAGCCTCGGCTATCTTTGGAAAGATTCCTATCATCCAGGTGGTCCGGAATACACCCCTGTCAGTATTTCCGGAGCCTTTTTGATGGGGCTGTACGGTGATGATAATTCGATTTCCATACCACTGCCATTTCCATTCCATTTTTACCGGGGGACTTATGATACTGTTTACGCATCCACCAACGGTTTTATATCTTTCTTACCGTTAACTGTTTCCGGGGTAACCAACTATTGCTTTCCCGCGTCCGCGGTCCCAAATGCACTAATTACAGGATTATGGGATGATATGAATTTCGATACTACTTTAAGTCCCCGGCCCGGCCTTTATACCAAGGTTACCGGACTGATACCGGAAAGGAAATTTCACATCATTTACAAAAATGCCTACTTGCCATTCAGTTCCACTACTGAAACGGTGACTTTCGAGATCGTATTATATGAGGACGGCCGGATCAAACTGAATTATGCTGATGTTGAGACCCCTTCGGCGAGCGATCATAGCTTCGGGAAATCGGCTACGGTGGGCATTGAGGACCAGGAAGGTATGGTGGGGTTGGCTTATCAGTGTGAGAACAATCCTCCCAGCAACCCACTGTTCCCGGAATTTGCTATTATGTTCTATCCCCCTGATATGGTTGATTTGAGCGGCCCCGTGATCAACCATACCCCTCCGGATATGATCTTGCCGTGTATGGATCCCCTGGTGATTTCTGCCCGTATTTCGGATGAATCGGGTGTGGGATTGGATTCCCTGTGCTACAGCATCGGAGCGAATCCATATATTTCGGTAGGTTCAGATTCATCCGTGGGTGAGCAATTCTATTATACCCTTACGGGCTTCCTAAGCGGTCAGGAATTAAAGTATTATTTTAAGGCTCAAGACCTGAGCGAAGCGCTTAATTGGTCATCTCTCCCTTATGGCGCACCGGGAAATGTTTTTAGAATTATGATAAGGGATCCCCACTTTTTTGGCCCGGGTCCGGGAGGGTACTATTACGTCGATTCCTATTCCGACAGTGCCTGGGCGCCACTGTTTGAATGGATAGAGATAGACCCATCCGAAGGCGGTGACGGGTATGAACTGGATATAGATGATGATGAAATTTCGGAGGTGCTGACTTTTTCATCCGCTATTAATTATTTTGGTACGCTTTATTATCAGCTCAGAGTGGCAATGAATGGTTGGTTAACCTTCAATACCGCCCTTATATCCGATCCCTACGTATATAACCAGGTTCCCAGTCCGGGTGCTCCTAATCTGGCTCTCTATCCCTGGTGGTGCGATCTTATTCGGGGCACAGGAGCTATTATGGGCAAGGTGATTTTTTATGAAGATACCCGAAATGACCGGATAATAATCGAATGGAAAAATGTTATCAACGAAGAGGATGTTGCCCATCCGGTCAGCTTCCAGGTGGTATTGTTAGGAGAGAGCCATTGGAATCCCGATATTCTCTTTAACTTCCTTGATATTGAAGCCAGCATTCCCGAGGCTACGATCGGGATGGAGAATGTTGATGGAACCGAAGGATTACAGTATTTTCACGATCTTTATCCCCTCACTGAAGAAGGTATTCCTGGTGATTCCATGACGGTGCTTTTCCGCAATCCTACCCTTGGATTAAAGAGGGTTTCTCATAATCTTCCGGTGAAATTCGAGGTAGGGCCTAATTATCCCAATCCATTTAATCCATCTACCTCAATATCCTATGCTTTGCCGGAAGAGGGTAATGTGACTATTGAAATATTCGATCTCGGCGGAAAAGTTGTTTATAAAGAAAATTTAGGATTCCATCCTCGGGGATACTATACTTTCCAGTGGAATGGAGAAACGCTCTATGCCGGCGGACTTACTTCGGGAGTATTTATTTTGAAATTAAGCTATAATGGATATGCAAAACAGCAGAAAGTACTTTTACTAAAGTAGAGGATATTATAGTGAATAAAAAGTTTTCCACTATATTGCTTCTGATATCAGGCTTGATAGTTAACGCTTTTGCTTTTCCCAGAATCGTTCTTTTTGAACAATTTTCGAACACCAGTTGCGCACCTTGCGCTTCTGCTCAACCCTCTATAAACTCGGTTATAGGAGATTATGCCTACGATGATATGGTGCATCTGGAGTATCATGTTTACTGGCCCTCTTCCACTGATCCGTTCTATTCTGCCAATACATCGGAAAATATAAACCGTATTTCTTACTATGGTGTAGATTCTGCCCCTACCGTGATTGAGGACGGTTATTATGCTCCTAATGCAGGTAATATTTCGGAGATGGTAAATGGTTTATTTGCCCGATTTGGGAAGGATTCACCCTTGAGGCTTGAAGCTTACAAGCATATAGCGGGTACCACTTGCTCTATATTTGTGTCCATTTATGTGGACCGTCCGGTAGCCAGCGATACACGTTTGCGTATAGCAGTCACCGAAAGCAATATTAATTATTCAGCTCCGAACGGGTTAACCCACTTTGACGATATTATGAGGGATTTGGTGCCCAGCGGGTCCGGAATTTTACTTGATCTTTCCGCCGCTCCCGATACCCAGTATTTCAACAGGGTAATAACCCTGAATCCCGGTTGGAGTGCAGGCAATCTTAATGTGGTGGCCTGGGTACAGGATGATGATACCCGGGAAGTTGTGCAATGTGTTTCCGACCATGCGGTCCCCTTGGTAAATCACCGGTATTTTTCACTGCAAACAATGACCTGTAATATTGGCCTAATTAAACTGGTCAAGGCTTATATACAGAACATGGGAAGCGCAAGTGATGATTACCAGATCGACATTACAGGACACTCCGTGCCCTCGGGATGGGTATTCTCATATATCACGGGAGCTGGGGAATTCACGGGTACCTCTACATTGACAATTCCGGGCCACACTTCGGACTCTATCCAAATCAAGTTCAATACGCATGGTATTGCGGGAACGGGGTATATTTCGGTTACGGTAGCATCTTCCACTATGCCTTCTCATAGCAATGAGATCACCTATTATTTGTTAAATAATCCTGAAATACTTGTGGTTTCAGATGATGGTGATGATGATTATGATCACTATTTTACTGATGCTCTGGATGCACTGGGAGCAGAATATCAGCTTTGGAATACTGCCATGGCTTCCCCTACTGGCGAGGATCTGTCAGCAGCCCCTATAGTGATTTGGTTCGCTGGATGGTCTTTCCCTACGCTGACCGCCTTTGACCGTCAGGCTCTGATAACCTTTCTGGATAGCGGTGGGAAGCTCTTTATTACCGGTCAGGATATCGGCTGGGATCTCTGTGATGCTAATGGAACCGCTTATGGAACGGGCTCCTGCGATTTTCTGAACAGCTATCTCTATGCGGATTTCGTTGATGATGATACCGATGATCATACCCTGAGCGGAGTACCCGGTGATCCCATCACCGATGGGCTGAATATAACAATCTCAGGTGGCGACGGGGCAGATAACCAGCTTTATCCCTCCGAGATCGACCCATGGGGCATTGCAACCCCTATCTTTAATTACTCTGCCGGGATCTGCGGGGGTATTAGGGCGAATAACGGTATCTCGAAGGTGGTATATCTTGCTTTTGGATACGAAGCCATTGACAGCCCTGGCAGCCGCAGTACACTGATGCAAAGAATATTGGAATGGTTCGGATATACCTTGGCAGTTGAAGAGCTCGTCAATCAAAAACCAAGTAATATAGAATTGCTTCAGGTTTTTCCTAATCCTTTCAATAGCCGGACCACCGTAAGCGCAAAACCACCGGAAGGGGAATACCGCCTCTTGGTCTATGACCTGCTCGGAAATCAAATAAAATCTCTGGGAGAGGGGAGGGCTTCCGGAAACGAATTGATCAAGGTGGTCTGGGATGGTGAGAATATAAACGCCAACTTTGTTGCATCGGGGCTCTATTTCATAGTCCTTCATTTCGGCGAAAACAGGATCATCAAAAAGACCATGTTGCTGAAATAGCTCCGAAGGCAAACTGCATTTAATAGAATTTCTTTGGTAATCATCCTGAGCATGAATAAATGCTTATTCACCTTAAACAATAAATTCTCAGACTACTGATAAGTTTATTAGCAGGCGGATTGAAGGGTGGAATTGACAGTAATGATTTTGAAGCAATTTTTAAAAAAAGGAGACAGGAGAGCGAGAGGTTAAGAACCTCCCTATACAACATATTAAAGGATTTAACATCGCTTGAGGTGTCTTAGGTTCGCTCGCTCTCGAAGAGGTCGTGGCTGAATCCTCAACCCCGAGGGACAACCTTCATTGTTTAGGTGTTAGAGGTTCTTTTATCCTCTCTCCTGTCTCTATGCTAAATATACACAGATAGCATAAGGATGCAAGTGAAAAATTATCAAGTATTTTAAAGTTCATTATTTTATTGTTGATAAAAGAGTAAAATGCATTTTATTATGTATAATCAAGTAAAGAGTTAAGTTTAATAATACAAGGAAGGGCGATGTTTAAAGGTTCAATAGTAGCGCTGGTAACACCTTTTACGAAGGATAACCGTGTAGATGAAGAAGCATTGCGCCGGTTGATAGATTTTCAGCGTCAAAATGGCACGGATGGAATATTGGTCATTGGATGCACGGGAGAATCATTTACTCTTACTGAACAGGAAAGGGATTTAATTATCCGGGTTGCCCGTGAGGAAATAAGTGGGGATATGTTTCTTTTAGCCGGGACGGGAGCTTCTGGTACCGAGGTGGTTATTGAAAGGAGCAATCGGGCCAGGCAGCTTGGAGCGGATGGAGCACTGGTGATCACTCCTTTTGGGAATAAGCCATCCCAGGATGCTCTTTTGCTGCATTATCAGCGCTTGGCTGAAGCAGAAATTCCGATTATTCTGTATAATGTGCCCTCCCGCACCGGGACTAACCTTTTACCAGCAACGGTAGCACGTTTGGCGGGTTTTCCGCATATCGTGGCCATTAAGGAAGCCAGCGGTAATCTTGACCAGGTAACCCAGATTGGTCAGCTTTGTGATATTGAAGTGCTTTCGGGTGATGATGCTTTAACCCTGCCCATGCTGGCTGTTGGTGGCCGGGGGGTGATCTCTACCTGCGCCAATATTATCCCCGCAGATATGAGCAGGATGATCCGTTCATTTTTTGAAGGGGATTTGGATACCGCCCGTAAGCTTCATTTGAAAATGTTCCCTCTGATCAAGGCTCTTTTCCTGGAAGGGAATCCGGTACCGCTCAAGGCCGCAATGGAATTGGCAGGGATGATCGAAGGCAATTTGCGTGCGCCATTGGTACCCATCTCCGAAAGCAATCGGGTCGTTTTGAAACATGAACTTCAAAATTATGGTTTGTTATAAAGGTATAAACGGCAGAAATGGAGAAAATTAAAGTTGCAGTTATTGGTGCTGCAGGCAGAATGGGCAGGAATATCCTTAGCCGGCTAACAAATGACCAGAGATTTCGGATAGTTGGGGCTGTCGAACGGCATCAGCACCCCTGGATAGGGGTTAGTCTGGAGAGTTGTTGTGGTTTGGAAAAGGAGAAAATCCTTGTAACGGATTCTTTGGATGAATTAACAGATAAACCCGGTGTATTGATTGATTTCTCGACTATAGAAGTTTCAATGAAAGCTCTTAGGTGGGCTCACCAGAATAGTGTTAATCTATTGACCGGGACCACAGGTTTTAATCCTGACCAATTGGGGGAGTTTAAAAAGGCGAGTCAAAATATTGCAATCCTGCAATCCTATAATATGAGTATTGGTGTTAATTTGTTATTCAAGCTGGCAGGCGAGATAGCCGAGGTGATTCCCGATGCCGAAGTGGAGATAATCGAAAAGCACCATCACAATAAGGTAGATGCTCCCTCCGGGACGGCCCTGAAGCTGAGCCAGATTATCTCCTCTTCCCTTGGATTGAAAGGTGTAGAGCATATTGTCCATGGTCGTCAGGGCAAAGTAGGCAAAAGAAAACCAAATGAGATTGGAATTCATTCCATCAGGGCTGGAGAGATCATTGGGGAACATTTAGTACTATTTGCTTTACCTTCAGAAAACATTACGATAGGGCACCAGGCTCAAAGTCGGGATGCATTCACGGATGGGGTAATCCGGGGCATTTTATTGCTTGCCGGGAAAGATAATGGGTATTATGGGGGGCTGGATTTACTGGAAGAAGTTAATTTGCATTGACAAAATATATATTACATAATATATTCCCAAAAAGATAACGGTTACTATATATGCGCATGGAGGTGCAAGGATGAACAAAATTACCTTTATTTTTATCACTGTTGTTTTATTATCCGCTTTCGGACTGATCGCGCAGGTGTTGAATCCCCCACATAGCCTTAACACCGTAAGTAATCTGGACGGACATGTCCCACTTTCCTGGATGGAACCCCTTCCCCCCAGGGATATCGTTGAATTGTTTTACGATGATGGATTTGCCCATAGCAGTGATTCTACCGAAGCTTATGACCGCATGAGCGTAAGATTTACCCCACTGGAAACCTGCTCGCTTATCACCGCACGTTTCTTCATGTTTTTCATTGGCGGGGATCATTCTGTGCAAATACGGGTTTGGGAAGACAACGGTTATGGTCGTCCTGATTACGGTGGAGCCCTTTGCCCCCCGATTAACCTCAATACTTCAGTGGCATACGATTGGTTGGAAGTCGATCTCACACCCTATCACTTAACCTTCAGTCCTGGTGAAGATTTCCATATCAGTATCGAAAAAAGGGATACCATATTCTATCCTTTTTACTTTCTATTAGCTGATTCAGAAGCAGTTACTCCTCGCAGAAGTTATGTTTTTGATGTAAGCGAACTGGGTTTTTATCCTTCTGATGGGGATTTTATGATACGGGCTATGGTGGTGCCCTATGAACCAACCGGCTTTCTGAGAGCCTCGGGAACGAGAATTGTGCACAGTCTCCCGTTGGATGATAGTCAACCCTACAAACTGGTTCCCTTACCCGCGGAATGGGGCGCGTTGCCCCCACGACAGTTCGCTTTCCATGAAGTAACCGGATACCGGATCTATAAAAATGATAGCCCATCGGTTCCTTTCGACCTGGCCCATATTACCACCTCTTTGAATTATGATGATTATGCCGTTGATAATGGGCGTACTTATTACTATTACGTAACTGCAACTTACCCGGAAGGGGAGAGTGAACCTTGCGAGATAGCCTCTGGAATTCCGCGTGGAGGGGATATCACTACATACCTGGATACCCTGAAATACGATCATGATAGTGCCACCGCGGCTGTAAGCTGGCGGCCGGGCGCGCGCTCGTCCGTGAAGTTTGAACTGGATAAACCCTGCAGGTTAAGGCAGTTGCATTATCGTTTTTACCATATCGGAAGATTTTATCCGGGGGTTTTTGAATGGGATGGAGAGCAACCTGGCGACCCTATATTCGTGTATCCCTTCTCCCGCGAAATCACTACTATAGGGTGGCACAATGAGAATGTCTCCGGATTGAATATACTGCTCTATGATGATTTTGTGGTTTCATGTGGATTCGCAGATGCCTTTCTGTCAATATCCCTGGAAAGGAACATGGATGCCGACTGGTCCTGGGATTATAATTCCGGTATATGGCATAACGTTAGCGATACCGCATATTATATCAGGGCAGTGATCCAGTATAATAGCAATGAAGAATACGTTCATCTGGCGGAAGGCTGGAACATGATTTCCTTTACGGTATTGCCTGAGGAGACCGGGATCGAGGAGTTATTGCCTTTTATTATTCCTCCTGCCTATTATTATGATTCCGATTTGGGCCGATACGTGGGTGAAGATGATATTACTCCAGGAAGAGGTTATTTTGTTTTTAATGCTGCCGGAGACACCAGCCTGATTCTGACAGGAACACCCATTACCGGATTTGATATCGAATGCCAGAGGGGCTGGAATCTCATCGGATCGCTTTCCAGTTTTAACCCTGTGCCTATTTCAAGCGCCCTGACCTATCCCGCCGGGGCTATACGGATAGAAAGAACTTACTACTACGATACTGAAACCCGAAGTTATTTCAGTGATACGCTCTTCCATCCCGGAAAAGCGCATTGGGTACTATTCAATCCTGAATGTATTTTCAGATTGGAACTCGAATAAAATCTTGTTTTTTGGGAAATTTATTAGTGAGTGACCTTTAAAGGAGGCTTGGAGATGTTGAAACGTTTGGTTTTGTTTTGTTTGCTGTTGGTGAGTACTATAGGTTTTTCAGAAGCCGGAATAGTATCAGGGAATATTGAATTCGGGGGCTCCGGAGCTGGATTTGTCATCATCCTGGAGAGCTCGCTTCTGGATGCCGATACTGTCAATCCGGAGGATATACCCTTTGCTTCTTTTTTTACGGCTGGACCTTATGAGATCGAACATACCTTCTCGGATCTTCTGGGCTATTTTGCAGTGGCAGGAATGCCGGCTGGAGGCTTCGTACCCTTTCCCGGAGATCCCGCAGGACAATATCCGGATAACCCCTTTCATACATCGGGAGGAAATGCATCAGGTATTAACATCCCTCTGGATACAATCTGTACTATTTCCGGTATTATAACCTGGTCCGGGAATTATGATGATGTCTTTATCAATGTATATGACGCTTATCCCATGATCCTGGCACTGGTAGGTATGGGAGACGGAGGTCTGGAACTTGAAGAAACCATAGATATTGATGGCCCCGATTTCGAAATTTTGGTAACATCAGGACCCAAGAAATTGGTGGCTTTTCTGGATGAAAATGCAAACGAAACGCTTGACCTGTATGAAATTAGGGATACTGCCAGATCAACCCTTTCGGATATCTTTTTTGCCGGTGGTGGAGCAGCATTCGACGATGTTACCATGGATTTGGATGTTTCAGGGGTAAGGGAGATCGATTTACTCCCGACCACAAACGCTATTTGTGCCTATCCTAATCCCTTTAATGCGGCGACCACCATCGCCTATACAGTTGACCGCCCGGGACAGGTTATGATCACAATTTATGACCTCAGGGGCTGCCAGATAGATATACTAAGGGATAACTTCCATAATGCGGGAAGCTTCTCGGTTAGATGGGAAGGAAGGGATTCAGCAGGAAGGTCGTTGGCACACGGTATTTATCTATGTAAAATGTCCACTTCAAATCAGGAAAAAGTAAGCCGTTTACTATATCTTAAATAGTTCAGAGGAGCCGAAATGTTTGATTATGTACTATATCCGACCGATTTTTCAGAACCATCCAGGAAAGCCTTTAAATACCTGGTTAAAATGAAGGATGCGGGAACCAAAAAGATACTTCTGATGCATGTGGTGGACCGCCGTGAAGTAAGCACCATGGCGACCATGGAAGGATTCTCCTCAGTACACTACCTGGATATCTTTGAGGATATCAAGGCAGAGCTCCATAAAAGGGCTGAGAAAGAACTGGACAAAATGGCTCATGAACTGCGCCACGAAGGCTTCGAGATCGAATTAAGATTGATGTATGGGGTGCCTTTTGAAGCGATTGTCGAGGTCGCCGAGAACGAGAAGGTTTCCTGCATCGTGATCGGTTCTCATGGTAAAAGCCTGGTTTCCGGAATGCTTTTAGGGAGCACTAGCGAAAAGGTATTGCGTAAGGCTAAGTGTCCGGTTTTTGTGGTAAAATAGACCCTGTATAACGAACCCGGCAAAAATAGTATCTAAACCGCTGCTAATCCTGATTTATATACGATATCATAATTATATGATATAATGTATAGTATTAAAAGATTATTATAATTCCTTAT
>JAFGGQ010000171.1 GCA_016930435.1 bacterium | reverse complement strand
TGATATATAACGAGTTACGGGAATGATGTCTCTGAAATATGCCAAATTTTGCCTATTCCCAAGCGCAATGAGGGAAAGTTGGGTTAACAACGATGGAATAGCCTCTCATCTTTGCTCCTAAGTTGAATTATTTTATGGCTGATAGTCATTCATGCGTAAATTACTATTTGTTTTGTTTAAAAGCATAGTCAAAATTAATTGACGGATATATATTGTATTTTCAATTTTAAAGGGCAGAAAATTTTAGCGAAAGAGCCCATTACGTCAAAAAATGAGGTTCATATACAATTTATTTGTATAATATCATTAATAGTTTCCAGTCATCCATTTATCCAATCTATTTGGACAATTAATCCTTAGCAACTAATTCGTTCATGATCCTAATATGCGAAATTTGCCTGGTTCATTATTTTAGCGTAGCCTTGAAAACCCGGTCGATATTGCTATAATCCTTGAGGATAATCAGGTCAATATATTTATCCAAATCATGGGTAAAATCCAACATTTCTTTTCCCTGATCATAGCCGATTTCCAGCAGTATGGTTCCTTTTCTGCGAAGGAATCCAATGGCCTGCCGGATCACCTTTTTCTGGTAGGTTAATCCGTCTGGCCCTCCATCGAGGGCTTCTAAGGGCTCGTGGTCCCGTACTTCGGGCTGCAGGGTTTCAATATCCCCGCTCCGGATATAGGGCAAATTTGCGACTACAATGTCCACGGTATCCTGCAGGGCGAGTTTTTGAAGGGGTTGAAAGATATTCCCTTGAAAGATGTTTATTTTATCCTGCAAGTTGAATTTCTCTATATTGCGATTAGCGATCTCTATTGCCCGGGGATTGATCTCAGTAGCCCGGATATAGACATTTTCAAATGCTGTAGCCAGGGCGCAGCAAATGGCTCCGGAACCAGTACCGATCTCAATTATATTGAAAACCTCCTGTTCTTTCACCTTGTTATTTAGTATCAGGAGCGTCTCCTCGACTAATCGCTCGGTTTCCGGCCGGGGGATAAATACCCCGGGGCAAATATCCAGTTCCAGGTTCCAGAAAAAAACCCTGCCGGTTATATAGGCTAATGGGACCCTCTGCAGCCTTAAACCAATCTGCTCCAAAATCTTTTCCACGAGGGGTTCCGGAAGGTTATCGCTGAAACTCAGGTATAATTTTGAAGGGGATATTCTTAGGGCATCACAAAGAATAAGCTCAATTTCCCGGCGGCAATTTGGTATCCCCCAATTCTTAAATAAATTTAAGGAATAAATGAATAATTCCCTCAGTGTTTTTTTTTGAACAGGGATTTTATTAGATTCCGGTTTCAAGGGCGCGAAGCTTTTTTCGGATGTTGTTTAAATTCACCGCATCGGAATACTTCATTAATATTTCATTATAAGCTTCGTTAGCCTTTTGTATCTCACCCTGGCGGAAGTAAATATCCCCTTTAAGCTCCAGGGCGATAGATGCGAAGAAACTGTTAATATGATCAGATAGCAATCGGTCTAAAAATGACAGTGCCAGCTCATTTTTACCCAGTTCGGATGAAACAGAACCAGCCAGCCATAAAAGGTAATCCTGCCCGGGGAATCCTGAGCGCTGATCGAAAAGAAGCTGTAAATTCTCCAGGCAGTTCTCATACTGGCCTATCTTCTGCAGGTAAAGGATATGGGTAATATCCTCCAATTTTCCGGTATCCTCTTGAGCCAGCATCAGCATTGACAGGGCATCATTCAAGTAAAAACTTCGGGGAAAGCTCATGGTAAGCATGCTGAAATACTGTTTGGCACGGTCGAACTCGTTGGTTAAAAAGAAAACCTCTCCCAGTTTAAAGAGAAGCAGGTCAGAAGGCTCATTCCGGTTCTTTTCAAGCTCTACCAGGAAAGCTTTGGCTTTTTCTATCTTGTCCAGTTTGAAGAGAGCGTTCAAATATTCCTTTAATCCCTCTTCTAAAACATTGTTACCGGGGAACTCGTTAACTACCCGATCGAAATATTCCTCCCCTTTTAGATAATCCTTGTAATCGTAGAATTGTATCTTGCCGATTTCAAGGTAGGCTCTGGGCAGGATTGCGGGAGGACCGGTCCGGATAAGTTCGTCGTAAACCTGAATAGCCTCACCAGGTTTGTCGAGGCCACGTAAAGCCGCTCCCTTGATAAATTCGGCTTCGATCTGGAAATGGGGCTCTCCAGCGGCGGCCATTAGCGCTGCCGTTTTCAGCGCAATCGAATATTGGCCGGCACCTAATAGTTCATTGGCAAAAGCAGGTAAATATTTCAATTTATTCTCATAGGTCTCTGCGCGCTTATAGCTTTCCAGGGCGGCCTCATAATCCCCTTTACGCATTTGGATCTGGGCTAACACCGGTAACAGATGGCGGTCCAGGGGGTCATCCTTAAGCGATTTTTTCAGCTCCTTTTCAATTGCAGTCAATTGGTCTTTATCCTTGCCCATTGAACTGATCCTGTGCTTCACCTCGCCGACCCGGTCCGGAAAAGCCCTTAGATAATCCAAGTACTCGGCGATTGCGCGTGTAAAATTCTTGTTCAATTCGTAAAGTCGTCCCAGTTCCAAAGCTACTGCTCCGGGATCATTAATCGATTTTTTAGCCCTCTCTAAAAATTCAATGCCCTCGTCAAGATAACCCCAAATCTGGTATTTTCCGGAGATCGAGATGTATGAACTAATGGATTTGGGTTCTATGTCCAAAGCTGATTCAAATGCCTGTCTGGCTTCACCGGGTAATCCCAAATTCAACTGAATACCACCCAGCTCTATCCATAAAGCAATATTATTAGGCGAATTTGCCAGCTGGGTTTTAATAATATCGATCAGGCGATCATAGTTTTTCAATGCAAAATAAGCCGACTTAAGCTGTTCTATTACCCGGACATCATTGGCATTCTGGGCGCGCAGATTTTCAAGCAGTTCTACCGCCTCCTCGTATTTATCCAGCAGCATAAATCGCCGTGCCAATTCGAAATCACGTTCATAGGCTGAGCTCTGGGAAAACACCGCTTTTCCCTGGGCCAGGATTAAAAGGGTAATTACTATTATGAATCTAATATTTTTCATGATTTCCTATTCCGTTTTCTCTATGGACTGGCTCTGAAGGTTTTCCCCAAGAGCTTTAAAATAATCCCGTATCATGTTTTCGTAAACACGTGGGTAGGATTGGTTAAGTGCCCTGATCAAGGCCTGCTGTATGGTGTTTTGGTCTTCACCGAGGTCATCAGGGAGACCAGAAGGGCTTCGCCTGACAATGTCCTCGCCGGTTTCTGATTGGCGTTTCTGGGTATAATTGCGCTGATGGAGTGACTTCTGAGCATCAAGCATTCGGGAGAGTATCCGCTCCTGGCGCTCCAGGGTATGATGGTCAACATTGGAGCTCGCGAGATCCTCGATCACCCGCTCCATATCCTGGACGGTCTCGTCGAAGCGCCCAAGTATATTGCGGTACTCCCCATATTCCCTTTCCAGATCTTCAAGGTTCTTTTTTATCTCTTCCTGTTCGGCGGCAAGCCGGGCGGCAGATGCTTGCTGCGAAGGGTCCATTCCGCCAGGTTGCGATCCCCCCGGCTTCGGACCGGCCATAGGAATGGTCTGTTGATTAACACCGCACTGCTGCTGGCACATCGATTGCATCATTTCAAAAAACTTCTCGGCGCCGCTGCAGGAAGAAGACTGGGAAAGCTGATTCATCGCATTCATCAAAACCAGGGCAGCCATATTCATCTGGGTCATCGCTTCCTGCTGAAAATTAAGAGAGCGCTGACTCTGGCGCATTGACAGTGTCTCCAACGCTTGATTTACCTGGATCAGAGCTTCACCAATTGCTACCCCAACCTGCGGAGATAAAAAGAAGGTCTTGGTCCCGATGTCAAATACCCTGTCGGCTATGCCATCAAGGTTCTCCTTCAACACTACTTGCTTTTCAAGCAGATCAACTACCACTTCTTCCTGAACACCGGAAACCAAAGTAGTATCATAATATCCCTCCTGCCGGTTGGATAGGTAAATAAGATCGTAAATGGCCTTCCGGATTGCCTCTACTACCTCTTCCCGAAGCATCATGTTCATTTCATTCTGCAGTTTCTGGAGGTTTTCCCTCAATTCGGTTAGGTCCTCCTGCAACTGCTCTCCGCTCTTCTTGCAACCCTTGGAATTGCATTGGCTCATCTGGGAACTCGCCTGGTTAGCTAATTTAGGGAGAGAATCGGCTTTAGTTTTTTCGGCCATGGAATCGGCCATTTCACCGGGCATGTCCTGAAATTCCTTCATCATATCAGCCAACTTCTGCAGTTCCTGCTCCATGAACTGACAGGCCTGACTTACCTGTTGCTGCTGGTTAGATAGATTAGGCATATCCTCAGGAGCCATGTTTTCCAAGGCTTCATTGATCTCCTGCTGGGTGTTCTCCTGGTTCATGGCCAACTTAATAAGCTCCGATAACCTCTGTTCGATCTGCATACGCTTCAACAGGGCAAGGGTTTGCTCCAATTGCTCCAGCATCTTCTCCTGATTCATCTGGAAGTTCTTCATGGCTTCCTCAAGCGCTTTGGGATCCATGTTCTGGAGTGCCTCCTGCAATTGCTGCATGGCTTCACGCATCTCAGGGGTAGCAATCTCATCCAAAATTTCTTGGATCTGCTGCATCTTGTCAAATATCTCCATGGTAACCAGCTGATTTTTCTGAATCTTCTCCAGGGTCATCTCCATATCCTGGGATATCTGATCCAGCTTCTTAACCATGTCCTCCTGGTCTTTCAGCATTTTTTCCAGCTCTTTTTTCCCTTCCCAATTCAACTCTTTTTCCTTCATCAATTCCCGGGAAATCTTCTCAAGCTGCTCCTGAAGGCGCTTCCCTTCTTCAAATACCTCCTCCACATCTTCTTCCTGCTTCTGCTGTTCCTGAGCTACTTCCTGCAATATCTCTTCGAGGGAGGGGAATCGTACCGAAAAATGGCGGGATTCACCGGCCTTAGGTCCCCGGAGCTGATCGTTATCATAGCCTACTATCCAGTAGGTGACAATGTCTTCGGGGAGTAAGTCCAGTTCGGCCAGGGACCACACCAACTCCAGAAAAACCTTTGATTTTCGATTGTCATTGAATTCCAATTTCTTCAAACTTGTGTCAGCACTCCCTTTTTTGGTGAATACCAGGTCAAATCGGGAGAACCCGAAGTCGTCCTCACCCAACACTCCCAGAGGAACCAGCATTTCCTCGGTTAGGTCGATATCTTCACCGGGTTTTATTATCTGAACGATAGGTGAATCATCGAGCTGAACACGGATCTGGTATTCGATAGGATCGGAGTTGGAATTCCCGGCAAAATCCTGACACTCAAGATGGTAGCTGCCCTCGGTGCTGATCATGAAAGAGGTTGAAAGCTTATTGTCATTGATGGTCATTACCTGGATGGTGGAGTCGGAAAAAACCATTCGGGCTTCACTGATCTTTTTATTTGCAAGGGCTTCAATCTGAACCCTGGTTCCATAAAGCGCATCGATATTTCCATCGTTCTGTTCGATTACCTGTGTACCCAATCCGGTATAGCCGGGATATTGATAGCTCAGTTTCAGATCGATGATCCTGGGGTTGTCTATGACGGTAACCGTATATACGGGGCTTTCGAAATCGCCGCCGGTAACATAATAATCAAAGGAATGCCTAAGATCCTTGAACTGGTATTCAAATTGATCC
>JAFGGQ010000170.1 GCA_016930435.1 bacterium | reverse complement strand
GTTTTTCCCGCCGTTTTTGCTTTTATAGGTTTTGTTACACTCTTTCCTTTATTCTTATTGGTGGAATTAAGGTTTTTTGAAAGACTCAGACCCAACCAGCTGAGTTCACTTATTTCCCCCTTTGTGAGGTTAAAACCCAGATATGTAAACCGGATAATGGTACGAGATTTTTCCCTTAATAAAACAAACGAAATGGGTAGCACCAGAGCTAAAATACCCAGCAAAGATAGAAAAACCAAAATTACCCAGAAAATAATCATGTTAGAAATTGGACCTTTTCAACGGTTTGAGATTTCGGGGGATAACTTACTTGAAAATACCTGAATGTCAAATAAAAAAACTTGCGTAACAGATTGAAGTACTTAAATTACAAGGTTATGAAAAAACATAGCTATATGGGTCTTTGGATACTGATATTGTTTATCCTTGTGGGCTTTTGTTATTCTCACGATGATTTAGTCCTGAAAAGGTCAAGTGAACACCCACGCGGGGTCAGCCTGGCAGGTGAAGGAGCCCGATATCTGATAGTTGTTCCCGATGCCCTGTATGATGCGATCTTACCGCTTGCAGAATGGAAACACCAAAAGGGGATGCAATGTAAAATAGCCCGGCTTTCCGAGACCGGTTCATCTTCCGCACAGATCAAGAATTACGTGCAGAACGCCTATCTAAACTGGGAAGTGCCCCCGGAATATTTGCTCATCGCAGCGGGATTCGGGTACATCCCGTACGGGACTGAAGGCTCAGTCAGCACGGATAATTACTATACGAATTTTGATGGTGATATATTCAATGAGATAATTCCGGGGAGATTACCCGCGGATAATCTTATCCAATTACAGACAATGGTGAGCAAGATATTGAATTACGAGAAGACCCCTTATATGGCGGATACGCTTTGGTATTTAAAAGGTTTGACCATGGTTCGCGAGGATGATGACCCCCTCGATGATGCTCTTTACTGGAGTGATGCCGATTTGGCCGCTGCATTTTGGGATGATGAAGGTTACCTGGTCATTGACCAGCTTTCACGGTATACCGACGACTCGGATGATCTCCTGTATGCAATAAACGATGGCCGGGCTTTTGTAACTTATCGGGGACAGGCAGTAGGCAATTGGTGGTGGCCTTTTGAATTAGACCCCTATGGTCTGGATAACGGCTATATGCTTCCCGTAGTGGTATCTCCAAGCTGCCACATGGCTTTATCCTATGATATCAGTCACGACTGGTTAAGGGCAGGAACACCAACCAATCCCAAAGGGGGAATAGCTTTTTGCGCTACGACTACAACCCTCGGAGGAGGGGCGAACTTGCGCAGCGCCCTTTTCAAAGGCTTTTTCCGGACTTTGTATGAAGATAACCTGTTTACTTTTGGAGCCTGCGTTGAAGGGGGAAGGCAACTTGTTTACCTTGAACCCGATTCAAGAAATCAGCAGGAATACAGGGGTTTCTCCGCTATCGGTGACCCGGAATTGAATATCTGGACCCATGTACCCCACTCCCTGACCGTCGAACACCTTCCGGTGGCGCCCTTCGGTCACAGCGAGTTTGAAGTGAATGTCCGTTACCACGGGGAACCGGTCCCGGATGCCCTGGTCTGCGTTATGATGGATACTGTTCTCTACGAATATGGTTATACTGATTCTTCAGGAGAAGTAAGCCTCAGCATTTCAATTAGCCGTATAGATTCCATGTTGATCACGGTTACCTCCCCTAATTGTATTCCATACCAGGCGAAAATTGCCGTATTTGCCGAAGGAGCTTATGTCGTCTATTGCGATTATACTTTCAGCGACAGTATTGGGGGTAACAATGACGGTTATATTAATCCCGGGGAGCTGATCTACCTGCAACCAGTAGTCAGGAACTTCGGCATGGATATTGCCGAGGAGGTTAACGTTATAGTAAGTTCTCTTGACAGCCGGACTACTATTTTCGATTCCCTGTGTTTCTTTGGGAACATCCCCTATATGGAACCCGTCGGGTCCTCCTGCTTCTATACCGTTTTTGTTCACTCCGGCATCCCAAATGGAGAACACTTTCAGCTTTCTTTGGAAGCCTATGATACAATAGGCAACAGGTGGATAAGTAATTTGCCTCCGCTTGCCGTGGTCACTGCGGTATTGGAGTTTTTTTCCTACGTCGTCAACGACCTGCCACCCAGGGGAAATGGAAACGGATTGGTAGATCCGGGTGAAGAGGTCTTTTTTGTATTAAGATTATATAATTCCGGATTGAGTGGTTTGGATGCCGTAGAGGGGATTTTACGCAGCTTGAACCCTTATGTAGAAGTTGCTGATTCCGAAGTCTTATTTGGTGAAGCCCCTGGTGAAACTTATTGCTCGAATGATGAACATCCTTTCCTGCTCTACATTAATCCATCCACTCCAGCAGGTTCGGAAGCCCAGTTTATTTTTATGGTCACCGGGGAGGGAGGAGCGTATAATTACCAGGATACCTTATTTTTCGAGCTCCAGATCCGCCCCTTAGCCGGCACTGACCCATCCGGTCCGGATGCTTACGGGTATTGGGCATACGATAATACCGATACCGAGTTCAGCCCGGCTCCGGAATATAACTGGTTTGAAATCGGAGATTATACCAGCCCTGGAGAAATAATCTCCGAGATTACTAACGAGGATGCAGATACCGTAAACTTGGAATTACCATTCGATTTCAGGTATTACGGCAATTCCTTTCATTCTATAGGGATATGTTCTAATGGGTTCTTAGAATTGAACCGCTCCACACACCGGTTCGGAACACCTTATCCAATTCCTACTAACAGTTCCCCTCAGAACCTCCTTGCGCCATTCTGGGATGATTTGGATCCCAGCTCCGATGGGGATATATATCAATACTATGACACTCTCAATCACCGCTGGATAATGGAATTTAAAAATGTTACGCACTGGGCCGATACACGGCGGGAAACCTTTCAGGTTATACTATATGATCCCGTTTACTATCCAACTCCAACCGGTGATGGTGAGATAGTTTTTCTCTATAATTCAGTAGGGGTAGTCGATGGGGCGTGCATTGGCATTGAAAACCTGACCGGAACCGATGGCTTGCAATATTTCTTTGATGACGAATATATACCTGGGGGCGCGCCTGTCACTAATGAACGGGCCATAAAATTCACCACTATTCCGCCAAACATATCAGATGCACCCTGGATCCATTACAATACCTGTACTATCGATGATTTTAGGGCGGGAAATAATAATGGGATAGCTGAAAATGGGGAAGAGGTGGATTTGATTGTTGGGCTCATTAATAGCGGCACGCATCAGGCTCTGGATACCCGGACTAAACTATGTTCACCCTTCTACGGTATCCGTGTACAGGATTCCCTGGTTAATTATGGAGACCTGGAAGTGGACAGTATGAGGTTTAATTTCTCCCACCCGTACGTTGTTATCATCGATTCCCTGCTCAGCGCGGATACCGTCATTCATCTTCCCCTCTATATCTATGCCAACGACAGTACTTATGTAAATGTATCCTACATTCCTTTCCAGGTTATTTCGACGACAGGTATAGATGATAAGTTGCTTCCAGTTAAATTCAGGGTATATTCTAATTATCCCAATCCATTCAATGCATCAACAAATGTAAAGGTTCAGCTTCCTTTGACACCAGGACAACAACCGGAATTCATGGAACTCCATATTTATAGCATTGATGGCAAAATTGTCCGCAGTGTCTTCGAGAAAATCGATATATTACCGGTCTTGATGGAAATCAACTGGGACGGCAAGGACCAGGGTGGTTCATCTGTATCCAGTGGAATTTATCTTTACAAGATCCGTTTCGGGAGTTTCTGCGAATCCCACAAAATGCTGCTTCTACGCTAATTTGCCGTATTCTTGCCGGGACTTTTTTGAGTCATTAAAATAAATAATTTTTTTAAATTTTTTTCTTTACAAAATTATGAATACTTTTAGTTTACTCTATCAATTATTTGTAGGAAAATGACGATCAAAAATGATGATTGTTTAGAAAGGAGGAAAGAATGAGAGTCAAGGTTGATGAAGATCTTTGCATTTCTTGCGGAGTATGTATTGAAATTTGCCCGGATGTTTTCGAGGAAACTGATGAAGGCAAAACGGTTGCGGCACACCCTGAAAATTGTGAGACCTCTGAATGTTGCGAAGAAGCGGCTGAATCCTGCCCTACCGAAGCCATCATTATAGAGGAGGATGACTAATAATAGGAATTCCACCGAGAGGCTGGGAGACGGGTATTCGCAGGCATTCATCCAGAAAATTCAGGATGCTATCGATTTCGTTGAGCTGGTTAACAGGTACACTACCCTAAAAAAAAGAGGCAAGCAATATTTAGGATTATGTCCCTTTCACTCTGAAAATACTCCTAGTTTTTCGGTTGACCCAAGTCGAGGATTATATCACTGTTTTGGATGCGGAAAAGGTGGTAATATTTTTTCATTCCTGATGGAGAAAGAATCCATTAGTTTCCCGGAAGCAGTAGAACAGCTTGCCAAAGAAGCAGGAATCCCTCTTCCTCGGAGGAGGGATTCTTCATTTAGAGGGGACTTTCTGGATGAGCTTTACAAGGCTAATGAATTTGCATGCATGGTTTTTCAGGGTTATTTAGATAAGCCTCTGGGAGAAAAGGTATTTGCCTACTTTGATCAAAGGGGTTTGAACAGGGATACTATTAAAGCCTTCTCTGTCGGATATGCGCCCCCGCGTTGGGATTCGCTCTCTAATGCTGTTTCGCGGGATAAAATGGCCATCGAACCCTTCCTAAAAGTAGGGTTACTGAGGAAAAAGGACATGGGTGGGTTCTACGATGCTTTCCGGGGAAGAATTATCTTCCCTATTATTGGTACCGGTAAAAGGGTGTTGGGTTTTGCCGGCCGGGAATTCGATGATTTAAAGAGCGAAGTTAAGTACGTTAATTCACCGGAAAGTCCGGTATATCAAAAAAGCCGTATCATTTACGGGATCTGGCTGACCAGAGAATACATTCGCCAGAAGGAAACGGTAATTCTGGTGGAAGGGTACACGGATTTAATGGCGTTATGGCAAGCTAATATCAGGAATGTCGCCGCTTCCTGCGGGACGGCCTTTACCGAGCACCAGGCTTCCTTCCTCCATCGCTATGCCAATCAGGCTATTACACTGTTCGATGGGGACGAGGCAGGGATTAACGCCACCATGCGCACTATCCCCATACTATTAGATGCAGGTTTTGATGTTAAGTGCTCCATCCTTCCCGCAGGTGAAGACCCGGCTTCATACATTCAAAACAAGGGCACTGATGAAATTCACCAACTTTTAGAACAGGCCCCCAGTTGGTTTGATATGCTTTTTAGTAAAATATCTGAAAAGATTAATCCGGATACCCCCGAAAATAAAATTAAAATTGCAGAGACCATCTCCGAATACCTTGCCCATATCTCAGATCCCCTGAAACTCCGGGTATATATTCACAAATTGGCTTCTATGCTGATTATTCCTGATAATCTCATCATCGATAAGGTCAACAATATGAAGCGGCGAACCCGAAATACAAGCAATATAAAGGACATTTCCAGGACTGAAGATCATGGCAAATTCAAATTTACCCCCCAACAACGTACTGAATTGGAATTTTGTGCGATTCTGTTGCACGATAATAATTACCTTAAAAATATTGATAAAAAACAATACTTTGATATTTTTATAGACTATCCCGGAATTTTCGATAACTTGGTTGTTATATATGAGAAGACTGGAAAGGTGGGCTTTAATGATCTTTGCAGTTCACTGCAGGACACCGAGATCAGAGGCTTTATTGCGGAGAGCTTGTTTAAGTTCAAGGATATGGGAGTTAAAAACCATTTTGAAGGTTTGTTGGCAAAACTGATGGAATCCCGTGTTAAAAGGTCTATTCAGAAGCTTTCTAACCAATTGAGGGAATGCGAACAAAAACAGGATAAGGAAAAAGCGGAAAAACTCACTTTAGAGTTGATGAATTTATATAAACAAAGAAAGGAAATCACTGATGGCCGTGGAGAATAACAAGGATATTTTTTCCTATATAATCGAACTGATGGATGATTCCGATTCCGTAAAGCTATCAGCTATAAAAAACGCTATCCAGGAATTTGAGGAAGAAATATCATTAAGCGAAGTTGTCAAATATTTGAAGGATGCGGGAAAAGAGATCATTTACGATACTGCTGGTAAAAAACCCAAAGGGGATCTTCTCCGTCTGTATCTTGATGAGATTAAAGATGCTCGGATTCTGGAAAAGGAGGATGAGCAGGAAGCGGCCCTGAAAATGTTCAGTACAATGAAAAAGATCCAGGACCTGATTTCTCTTTCCAGTTTGACCATAGGGACTCTCCTGTCGTTTGATCAGGAGTTTATCGAGCAGAACATCCGTCTGGGCGGATCATTCGGGGACGAATTTGTTCTGGATCATGTCGATGAATCGGTTAAGGGCATGGTAGTGGAACAGAGAAAACAGGTCTCTCAGATACTCGATAAAATTAGAGAACACTTCGATGTTCTTCTGAGTTTATGTACAGAAGTGATCAATGAGGACGAGGAGAATAAGGCGGTTTTAAATAAGAAGAATAAGATCATGAAGAATATCTCACGGGAACTTTCCAAGTTAAAGCTATTTTCACCTTCACTGATCCGTTTCATTCCACCAATCAAAGAGATATTGATGACCTACTATGTAACCATTGGTGAGGTCAGTATCCCCCTTGATTTCTGCCAGATCGGGGAGGAGAGCTTTTTGAATCTGGTTGAGGACATGAACGATGATCATGTCAGTCAGGAGCGTTTTAAGGCTTTCCAGGAGATGGCAAAATCGGTTTTTCAGGAATCGGCGAAGAAGGTTCAAAGTCGCCGCCATGCTCGCCGGGAATTGTGCGCGATGGCCCTTATCCCAATCGACAAGTTAATTGATGAGTATAGTAAGATTGATGACTTATGGAATGATTTCAAGGAGAATCGAACCCGTTTAATAGAGGGGAATATTAAATTCGTAATCAAGGTTGCTAAGGAATTTACGGGGCAAGGGGTGGATTTCCTGGATCTCATTCAGGAAGGCAACAAGGGGTTGGTGGAGGCTGTAGAGCGATTCGACCCGGACCGCGGATTCCGCTTCGGAAGCTATGCGGTGTGGTGGATAAGACAGGCTATCAATGAACTGATTTCCGGAAAATCAAAGACCATAAGGATCCCGGCTCATCTGAATTTGCTGATGAAAAAGGTTGCCATCAAGAAGCGGGAACTTGTTCAGGAGTTACACAGGGAGCCCACTCTGGAAGAGATAGCAGAAGCACTGGAGTTGTCAGATAAGCAGGTGGAAGATATACGCAGGGCAATGCTGAGCACCACATCCCTGGACGCCTCACTGGGGGAGGATGGATTTAACCTCCTTGATGTTCTGGAGGACGAAGGAACCGATTCCCCACAGCGAAATGTTAGTATTTATCTGATGAGAACTGAGTTGAACCGCGCTATCCAGACCTTGCCCTCCCAGGAAAAACAGGTTATTATTCTCCGGTACGGTATGGTAGATGGTAAAATACGCACCCTTTCCGAGATTGGCAATATGATGGGAGTTTCCCGGGAGAGGATCAGGCAGATCGAATCCAATGCTTTGAAAAAACTAAGACAACCTATTCTAAATTAAAAGGAGTGGGTATGAAATTAATAAGGTGTTCCTCTACGGGCCGGCAGAGCAAAGGAGATATTTATATCGAGCTTGCTCCGGGCAAGGAGGGCGGAGGTATCGAGGTTGAGCTTACGAGTTCTCAGAAAGCCCTGTTTGGAAAGGCAATCCTGGCAAGTATTAAGGGCAAAATAAAGGAATTTGGAATACAGGATGCAAAGGTAAAGGTTATCGATGATGGCGCCCTTGATTTTGTAATTCAGGCGCGTACTGAGGCGGCAATCCTGGCCGCAAGTGGGGAGGAAGGATGAAAAACAGACCGAGACGCTCACGGCTTTATTTACCCGGCAATAATCCCTCATTGATGGAAAATGCCTTTTTGTTCGGGGCTGATTGCTATATCCTGGATCTTGAGGACTCGGTACCTCTTACCGAGAAATTAAGCGCCCGGATATTAGTAAAATACGCTCTGCAGTCGGTTAATTTCGGGAATGCTGAGAAGATAGTACGCATTAACCCACTGAATTCCCCTTATGGTTTAAATGACCTGGAGCAGATTATACCCGCCCGGCCAGACACCATTTTGATCCCAAAATGCAACAATGCAGAGGATGTATGTAGGGTCGATGAAATCATCCAGAAGCTACGGGCAAAAGCAAAAATTAATGCTGAAATCTACCTCATGCCTTTGATCGAAACGGCCCAGGGAGCTTTATTCGCTTATCAAATCGCTACATCATCTCCCAATGTATGTGCCCTTTGTTTCGGGGCTGAAGATTTCACAGCGGATTTAGGAGTTGAAAGGACCCGGGAAGGGAAAGAAAGCTTTGTTGCGCGGTCGATGGTCGTATTAGGCGCCAAAGCCGCCGGGATTCAAGCTATCGATACCGTATTCTCCGACATCGATGATGTAGAAGGCCTTATCAAGAGCGCGCAGGAAGCTAAAATGATGGGTTATGAAGGCAAGGGCTTGATACACCCCGAACAAATTGAACCGGTTCACCAGGTATTTAAACCCTCCGAATCCGAGATCGAATATGCCCATAAGGTCATTGAAGCTATTAAAGAAGCCGAAAAACAGGGCCTGGCAGTAGCCTCGATAAACCGCAAAATGATCGACCCTCCTGTTGTGGAAAGGGCACACAAAATTCTGAATTTGGCAGAAAGGCTAAAATAGTTAATTAACTTATAAATAACCTGATATTTGATAAGGAGGCATAAGATGTTCGGCACAGAACGCCAATTAAAAGAGATCGACCCCCAGATCTATAAGGTGATTAACCAGGAAACAATGAGGCAATATGATGGACTGGAATTAATCGCTTCTGAAAACTATGTATCGGAAGCAGTGCTTGAGACTTGTGGCTCGGTCCTAACGAATAAATACGCTGAAGGTTACCCCGGAAAGAGGTATTATGGCGGTTGTGAGATCGTTGATATTGCTGAGAATTTGGCAAGGGATAGGGCAAAGCAGCTCTTCGGTTGTGAGCATGTAAATGTCCAGCCTCATTCGGGTTCCCAGGCGAACATGGCCGTCTATTTCGCCACAATGTCACCCGGAGATACCATGATGGGCCTCAACCTCTCTCATGGCGGTCACCTTACACATGGCCATAAGGTCAACTTTTCCGGTATTTTATACAATGTTGTTCATTATAGTGTTAACCAGGAGACCGAAGTAGTTCATTATGATGAAGTTTTGAAATTGGCGAGGGAAGTTAAACCTAAATTGATTATGACCGGTGCCTCTGCTTATCCCCGTACCATCGATTTTAGCGAATTCAAAAAGATCGCTGACGAGGTGGGAGCTATCCTGGTGGCTGATATTGCTCATATTGCGGGATTGGTAGCTACCGGTTTACATCCCTCTCCATTCCCCCACGCAGATTTTGTAACTACTACCACTCACAAAACCCTCAGGGGTCCGCGTTCAGGGATGATAATGTGCAAAGAAGAATATGCAAAAGCCCTTGATAAAATGGTGATGCCCGGTATGCAGGGAGGACCTCTGATGCATATTATTGCGGCCAAGGCTGTAGCGTTCCAGGAAGCCCTTCAACCTTCTTTCCGGGAATACCAGGAGCAGATAATCAGGAATGCCCAGGCTATGGCAGATGAATTGATTCAATCTGGAATTAGACTGGTATCCAATGGCACCGATACCCACCTTGTCCTGCTGGACCTAAGGGATACCGGACTTAATGGTAAACAGGTTGAAGAAGCACTTGGTAAAGCAAAAATTACGGTAAATAAAAATACTATACCCTTTGATCCCCAGAAACCCTTTGTCACAAGCGGTATCAGAATTGGAACGCCAGCAGTTACAACCAGGGGTATGAAGGAACCGGAAATGCGAAAAATTGCCCGTTGGATAATCCAGGTCATCTCTCAGTATGAAAATGAAAATATTTATAAGCAAGTAGCCTCGGAAGTAAGCGAAATGTGCGCAAAATTTCCTATTTACTCAGATCGTTTGGTAATATAGATCATGGCTGAGAATAATCTTTGCCTGTCACTACAACATAAATGGATTAAATGGAAATACCAGGACCGGGAAGAACCCTTCAATTTCACCAATAAGCTGAAGAAAATAAGATCGATCCTGCTGACTTTCCCCCTAAATTCAGAGGTAAGTGAAATCAGCCTGGGTATTCTAAAAAAGATTAAAAAGGAAGGATTAAGGATTATAGCTCTCGGTGATCCACGGACAATAAATCAGTTGGGGGATGAACTTGCAAGTAAGTACCCATTTAACAAAGATAATATGAATATTATTTCATGGCCGAATAGAAGCATTATCAAAAGCCTGAAAAAAGAACAGATCGATCTTTCCATTGATCTCAATCGGGATATTAAATTACCGGAATCAAGCTTGCCTTTGCTGGCCGGAATATCTTTACGGGCTACCTTTCAGAACCGGGATTTCCAACCTTATTATAACATTGTATTGAAGCTGCCGGAAGGGGCGGATATTGAAAGAAAATTAAGAGCAATACATGGCGTATTTATAAAAAAAGCAGCAAATAATTTTAAAGAATAATAGATAAGTGAGGTATAATGAATATTACGGTTATAGGAACCGGATATGTTGGGCTTATTGCCGCTATCTGCTTTGCGGATAAAGAAAACAAGGTTATTGGGGTTGATAATGACAAAAGGAAGATAGAACAGCTTAAGAGGGGGATAGTACCATTTTACGAGCCCGGTATTGATGAGCTTCTCAGTAAAAATTTGAAAAGCGGTACACTAAGTTTCACCGAAAACCTTGTCAACGCGGTCCAGGATAGCGACATCGTATTTATTGCTGTGGGAACTCCTTCACAATCCGATGGTTCTCCCAACATGGAATACGTGAAAGAAGTTGCTGCCCAAATAGGCAAAGCTATCAATGGTTATAAGATAGTTGTAAATAAGAGTACTGCTCCGGTCGGAACAGTTGAGATGATAGAATCGATTATCAAAAAACATACTTCATATCCCTTTGAAGTGGTCTCAAATCCGGAGTTTCTGAAAGAGGGAGCGGCCCTGAAATCCTTTTTGGATACTAATAGAGTTATTATTGGCACAACGAGTGAAAGAGCTCAAAAAGCGCTTAAAGAACTCTATAGTCCGTTTGTGGATGACCAGCGGCCTATCCTGGTCATGAATCCACGGTCAGCTGAATTTACTAAATATGCAGCAAATGCTTTTTTGGCTACAAAAATTTCATTTATAGATGAGCTGGCCAATCTATCTGAATTGCTGGGCGCAAATATCGATGATATTCGGGAAGGGATCGGGTATGATCCTCGGATTGGCAGTCTTTATATGGCTCCAGGCATAGGATACGGGGGTTCCTGCCTTCCCAAAGATGTCAAAGCACTTATTCATAAAGGGCAAACCAAAGGATATGATCTGGTATTGATGAATGCCGTTCATGAGGTGAATGAGAGCCAAAAAATGGCATTATTTCGTAAGATTAACCAATATTTCCATGGTGAATTGAATGGATTGACCATTGCCGTTTGGGGTCTTTCCTTTAAACCCGATACCGATGATATGAGAGAAGCCCCCTCTATTGCCTATATCAATGAATTGCTAAATCATGGGGTTAGCGTAAAAGCCTATGATCCGGTTGCTAATGAAACCGCCAGGGTGGTTTTCGGAAACCGTATCACATACTGTTCGGAACTTTATGAACCCCTGACAGGAGCAGATGCTCTGGCCGTTTCTACTGAATGGAAGAGCTTTAAAACGCCCGATTTTGCAAAAATTAAAGGACTTCTTAGAAGGCCATTGATCTTCGACGGCAGAAATATATACAATAGCAGTCAGCTTAAGGATCTGGGTTTCGAATACCTTTGTATTGGAAACCGTTAAAGGTTCGCTGACCCGTTCAGAAAAAGTCTTGGATATGAAAATTGTCGGGTTATTGAGGGCTATGAGACCCTCCCATTGGATAAAAAACCTCTTTCTTTTCGCGGGATTGATATTCTCGCAACGCTTATTTATAACCTCTGATTTCCTGACCGTCTGTTATGCTTTTATCGCTTTTTCTTTGGTTGCCAGCGGAACTTATCTTTTCAATGATCTAATGGACCTTGAGCAGGATCGTCAGAACCCCCTCAAAAAGGTCCGTCCCCTTCCCATGGGTATTTTAAGTCCTCCAACCGCCTTGATGAGTGGCCTTATCCTCATCATTTTGGGAATCGCTCTGAGCGCATTTCTCTCACCTGCATTCCTGGATATGGTATTGGTGTATTTCGTTCTCAATTTGCTTTATACCGTTGCGCTAAAAAAAGTAATAATCATAGACATGCTCACTGTAGCAAGTGGATATGTAATACGAGCTATCGCAGGCGCAGTTGTAATCGGTGTAGAAATTTCATCCTGGTTGCTGGTATGTACTATTTTAGTTAGCCTACTTTTAGTGCTGGGCAAGCGCAGACAGGAATTCCTGAACATTGATCAGCCATACTTTTCACGGCCCGTTTTAATGCAATATTCCCTGCAGTTTTTGGATAATATGATTAACGTCATCGCTGCCTCAACAATAACCGCTTATTTTCTTTATACATTTTCTTCAGATACTATTCAGAAATTTGGTTCAAAAAACCTTGAATATACAATAATATTCGTGTTATACGGAATATTCCGTTACCTTTTTCTGCTTCATAAACAAGGCATTGGAGAGGAACCGATAAAGATACTTTTTTCTGACATTCCCTTCTTGATTAATTTTATCCTGTGGACAGTCTCTGTAGTTATTATTATCTATATAATCTAACAGGTACTATACGATGAATTCACAATCACAAGTAGCAGTAATTAGAACTTCGCCCGGCCGGGTGATTGATGATTACGCGCGTTTGCTTGATCTTCTGGATTATCAACAGGGGTTTCCTCACGACGAAGAAATCCTATTGAAGTTGAATCTATCCTGGACCAGGTATTATCCGGCTTGCTCTACTGCTCCATGGCAACTTGATGGCATTCTGCGAAAGCTGATCGCAGACGGATATTCCCCTTCCCTGATCAAAGCCGTTGAAAATAAAACAGTGGTGACCGATCCTTTGAAAGGTGCCGAAAAGAATAAATGGCTGCCCCTATTCAGGAAATATGGTATCGAATATATACCCTTGACCCATGTGAAATGGTCAACCTACCCCTTCCAGTCCCAATTGACCATATTGCCTGAAATATTCCCGGAGGGGATTGTGATTCCCCGGAGATATCCGGGCAGCAGGATAATCCATTTACCCACGCTGAAAACTCATGGACATAGTACGATTACGGGCGCCATAAAGAACTCTTTTGGGGGTATATTGAAGGAAGTCCGTCATTATTGTCACAAATATATACATGAAACGCTGTTAGATCTAATGATCATTCAGAAGGAACTGCACCCTGAGGTTCTTGCAATAATGGATGGTACCGTAGCCGGTGATGGAGCTGGGCCACGAACGATGAATCCTCGTATAACCAATTATATACTTGGGGGTTTTGACCAGGTCGCAGTAGATGCTGTAGCAGCTAAGATTATGGGGTTTGATCCCCTTCAGATAAACTTTATCCGCTTATGCCATGAAAGAGGACTGGGAACAGGTGAAATCGATAAGATCGAGATACTGGGGGATGATATAAATGGTATTAACCTGAAATTTAAAACAAAAAAAAGTTTTGTGATCTGGGGCGACCAGATGCTTCGCAAAGGTTTTTTGAAGTTCATGGAAGGGTGGGCTTTGCATTCTCCATTGGTCTTCTGGGCTCCGATGGCCTCCAATTTTTATCATGATCTTATATGGTATCCATGGATAGGACATAAAAAAATAGAAAAATTCTTTACTACTGAATGGGGAAGATTATATTTAAAATACTAAAGTTAAAAAAAAGGAATACTCAATGCGTGTTCTTGTAGTAATGCCCACATATAACGAAGCTGAAAATATCCGGCAAATAGTCCCCGCTGTTTTGCAAACTCACAATAGTATTGAATTGCTGGTTGTAGATGATGGCTCTCCTGATGGTACAGGTACCCTGGTGGATAAAATGGTCGAGCAGGACAGTCGGGTTCATATCATTCACCGAGAGGAGAAGAGCGGACTGGGTTCTGCTTATGTGGCAGGATTTAAATATGCCTTAAGCCATAAATACGATCTGATTTTTGAAATGGATGCCGATTTTTCCCATAATCCCAAATACCTCCCTGAAATGATCAAGCTCGCTGAAAAATACGATGTAGTCATCGGATCCCGGTATGTGAAAGGAGTAAATGTTGTCAACTGGCCTATGAAGCGCCTGCTTTTAAGTTACTATGCAAATGTCTATACCCGCTTGGTAACCGGGGTGAAAATAATGGATGGGACCGGTGGTTTCCAGTGTTTTCACCGGGAGGTGCTGGAGGCGATTGATTTGGACAGAGTGCACTCAGACGGGTATTCATTTCAGATCGAGATGAAATTCAAGAGCTGGAAAAAAGGTTTTAAACTATACGAGCATCCCATTATTTTTATGGACAGGGAGAAGGGTACCTCTAAAATGTCCAAAAAAATCGTTCGGGAAGCCATAGTGATGGTATGGCGCCTGAGGCTACTGGCTTGCTTAGGAAAACTCTAACGGTCAGCCTGATAATCCCGACCCTCGTTCAATACCTTCACAAATTCTTCGGTATCAACACCATGTTTTGTGCAATTTTCCCCAATGGTGCCCCATACTGGTTCACCGCATTGAATACAGGGCAATCCAAAGCGCACAAACAACCGGGCGAGATGAGGATATTCCTCGACCAGCTTTTCAACCGTCCAGTCTTTATCTATTATCTTTTCCATATTCAGAATCATGAATTTTATAGGAATAGTTAATGGGGCAAGCTTTTAAGAGCATGGCTGTTACACCGCAATATTTTTCCTGAGATAATCTAATCGCTTTATCCAGATTTTCTTCATTAATACTGAAACCCCATATATTATATTCTATATCTATTTTCGTAAATACCTTAGGGTGCTCAGGGGCAACTTCAGCCTCTGCACTCACCTCGAACTTATAGAAATCAACCCTCATTTTCTTTAGGATACTGACAACGTCCATTCCCGTACAAGTGATAAGACCATTCAGTACCAGCTCCTTAGGCATTATAGCAGTGTCTTCTCCACCGACAGGCGCAGTTCCATCAACCGCTATAGCATGCTTTGAATCACCCCAGGTTACGAACTGCAGATTATCCACCCAACGTGTTGTAGCTCTCATTAAATCACTTCTCCAGACTTTATC
>JAFGGQ010000169.1 GCA_016930435.1 bacterium | reverse complement strand
ATCCTTACGTTTTCTTCCTCCCCTGCTGCCACGGTCACCGTTTCAACCTCCAGGTAGAACCATTCCGGGTATGGAATATCATAAAACCCGGTGGCACGGCTCTCGGATTCCGAAGGCCGCTCAGCCTTCAATGTATAAGTATGGGGAGTATCATCCCCGTTGCGGATCCTTATAGTGTAGTTCCGCTCCTCCTGAAAATCATAAAAATCGCCTACCGGGAAATCCTCGATCAAAATGGTGCCCGGAGCAACGCTTAATCCTACACCTTCAACAAGGTTAACACTTAATACTAATACTATGAACAATAACAGTGTCTTATTCATTTATCACCCCGTTTCTAAATTAACTTCAATATAATAGATATATTTCATTAAAAGGGCAAGTATTTTTTATGATTTACATTTTAATTTATATAGTAAAACCCAGACAAAATACTTTTATAACCGGCTTTTGCCTTAATTCTGACTTCTCATTCCACTTGATTGCATTGCCATGAATAAAATATTGAGACCATTTAATGATAAGCTCAGATTGTGTGATTTTAAAAACCTTTTTTAACAATTTTCATGCTTAATAGAATAGAAAGTTAGAAAAAAAACCAAAGATTTTTTTGTTGACTTTTAATGAAATTATCCCTTTATGATTAATACTACATTCAAAAAACATCCGTTTAAATGGGAAATATTTGAAATGGCTATTCGATTACTGCATTTATCAGATCTTCACCTGGGCTATTCGAACCCGAACCTGAGATTAGAGTCGGCCGATTTCACAAAGGCTTTCGGTGAAGCGGTCAGATATGCTCTGGAGCCTTCCAATGATGTTCAAATAATATTGATCTGCGGCGACCTCTTTCATACTTATGCCCCTCCACCGGATCTGGCTGGTTTTGCCCGTACTCACCTGAAATCGCTTACCGACAGTGGCCGGCTGGTAGTTCTTATCCCCGGCACTCACGATGGGTTCGGTTATCCCGGGTGTGTTTATAAAAGGGAATCACTTCCCGGCATACATATTATAACCCAACCTGCTTTTACCGAGCCTCTGCGGATCGATCATCAGGACCAGCAGCTTTTCTTTTACGGGATGGCTTATGATTCCGTCCGGACCAGAAATCCTTTCGCAGGATTAAAGAGGTGCTCTGCGGAGGGTATCCATATCGCCCTGCTTCATGGCTCGATCGAAGGGAACCCGGAATGGAAGATCCGCAAGCAGGATCTACCCATCAGCCTGGAAAGGTTAAAGGATTCCGGAATGGATTATGTTGCCATGGGTCATTACCACAATTTTGCGGAATATGATGCTAACGGGGTAAAAGTGGTCTATCCGGGCACCCTGCAGGGAATGAAATTCGGGGAGAATGGACCTCGTTACATGGCCGTTGTGGATTTTCATGGCTCCAGGCCTCAGGTTCAGAAGATCCCGGTAAAAGCCAGGATCATCGGCGAAGCAAATTTAGATCTCCAGCAATATCCATTTGAAAGCGAGGATCAACTGGTGGATCATATTCAAAATAAGCACATGAATACTCAAATCCTGAGAATACGCCTGAAAGGTGTCGCCGGGCAGTTGTTTGATCTGGACAAGATCGCTGGCAGTTTAAGAGCCCTTTTCTCATACATTGAAATCATCGATGAAAGCCAGATCTATGACAGCAGTTTCCTGGACTCATTGAAGGAGGAACGTACCATACGGGGTAATTTTGTGAGGGAGATGCTCCGGCGTTTTCAGGTAGCTCCTTCCGATAAAACCCGTGCACTCATCCAGGAAGCCCTCAAACTGACCCTGATCAAATTTCAAAACAAACAAGAATAATGTATATAAAGCGCTTGAAAATATCCGGATTCGGAAAATTCAACAAGGGTTTGGAGCTTGGCTTGAATCCAGGCTTCAATCTTTTTATAGGTAATAATGAGAGCGGAAAATCCACCCTTATGACCGCTCTCCGGGCTACCCTGTTTGGGCTGGAGGCTAAGGCGCGGCGGAACTGGGAACCCTGGGATGATTATTCCCTCTTCGGCTCTGAAATATTGATCGAAAAGGACCAACAGGATTTTCTGTTCAGACGGGATTTTTCGACAAACCAGACCAGCGTAATCTTGCTTTCCGGGAAGGATGAGGAAATTCTTTTTGATGACAAGATCACTCCGCAATCCCATACGGAATCCGTTCAGCATTATACCAGGGTACTGGACCAGATACTGGGTATCTCCAGCGAATCCGTGTTCAAGAGCGTGACTTATATAGACCAACGGCAGGTCCAAACCAGCATTTCCCCTCAGGTTCGGGAACTAATCTCCGGTGCTACCGAATCCGACTATATCAAGATATACGAGGGTCTGGAAGATGATTATTACAAAATCACACAGATTAATCCTGATGGGAAAAATAAGAGTAAACCCCGGCCCCTGGAATTGGCCCGTGATGAATCTGCAGCGCTAAAGGAAAAGCTTGCCGTGGCCCGGGAACATTATAAACAAAGCGCTGTCCTGGAAATCGAAATAAATAACCTGGAAGCTACCCTCGCTAAATTAGAAGCCGAATTTGAAACCCAATCAAAGGGCAACGAAGATATCTCTGAGTTTTCCCAGCTCAAAAAAGAGGAAAAGGAGCTCACCGAGCAGTTTGACCGTGTAGAAAGTGAGATGGATAAGATAAAAACCAACCAGGCTAAAATCGATATCATCCGTGAAAAAAAATCCAGTTTGTCCCAGAACTACCCTCAGTTTGTAATTCATGATTATGAAAAAATAAGGGAAACAGCTGAATTACTGGAGCAATCCCGGGGATTAGAACAGCAAAAGGCGGAAATGGTGAAGCGTTTGGAAGGAATTAAGTCCCCCTCCTACCCCTGGTCGATCGGCATTATTCAGGGCCTGATTATGGTACAGAGCCTTCTGCTGGGTCTTGTATTCAAAGTTCTGTTTCTGGCCCTTCCAATTGGTTTTTTCATTTGCCTTGCCCTCTTTTTATATTATTACTATCATGTCCGTTCAAAAGCCCAGGCAGAAACCAGGAAGCTTGAAGGTAAAGCAGCCTTGCTGGGTGAGCAGTTAGCGGATGTTCGTCTAAAGCTCTCCCGGTTTGATCCGGCCATGGTGAAGGAACTTGAGAAACTTAGTCCTCCCGGAATGCTCCGCACCCTTAATGATCTTAAGGAAATGGAGTCCCTTAAGGCCGAAGAAGGGACAATAAAAACCCTTCTTGATAACTTGACAAATCCCGGTGAACTCCAGAAGAGACGCAATCAAATCCTTCTGAATAAGGAGACCAATAAAAGAAGGCTGATGGAATTATCTAAAAAGTATCCCTCTCTGCTCAACTTTGATCTGAATTCAGCGCTTCAATACGGGCTGAAGATAAGATCAGAGCTCTCTCAGCTTGCGGGAAGGATAAGTCAGGTTAAATCCGAGAGGGATGAGCAGCTTTTGAAATTACGGGCGCTTCAATTAGAATCGGGGGAAAGCGTGGATAGCCTGGAAGACCAACTTGAACAAAATGAGGATAGAATTCAGTTTCTGACCAGGAGAAAGGAAGCCCTCTATCTGGCCATGGAAGTATTGGCTCAATGTATCCAGGAATTTCATGAACACTCGATGGGTCCCCTGGAATCCAATATTTCCCGTGTATTCAATCGTATCACACATGATCGTTACCAGGGGGTTACTATAGAGGAAGATTATCAACCATGTTTGAGGCTGCCCGGATTGCCGTGTATCCCCGTTGGGCAGGTGAGCAGTGGCGCCCAGGATCAGCTTTATTTTGCAGTTCGGCTGGGGATAGCAGCCCTGCTTTCGGGAAGTGGCAAACTGCCCTTTATTCTGGATGATCCCTTTGTTAATTATGACCGTAACCGGCTAACACTGGTGAAGGATTTGCTGATAGAGCTTAGCCATGATTACCAGGTTCTTCTCTTCGTCCATGACCGGGTATGGCTGGACTGGTTTGAACCCGTTGTCGAATTGAAGGTTTAATGGTTATAAAGGGGATAAGACGAGAGTGGCGTTTATTTTATTAATTATACTGGTTCTTTTGGGAACAATGACCAACATAAACGCTCAAGAGATGGTCAAAGCAGTCATTATTCAGTCAGACTGTCTTTCACTATCACTGAACGAAGCTTCGTTCATACCCCGGAAATACTCAGTTCACGCATATCCCAATCCTTTTAATTCAATAATAAATATTGATATACAGGGAGAAAACAAGGTTCTCCGGGATGGTCTGCTAACTATCCGAAATATCAGGGGTCAGGTTGTGAGGGTATTGACACCGCAAATAATAAAATGTATTTAGGAGGTTTTAAATGAAAACTACTTTGGCCTTATTGATTTCCCTTTCTATCGTGATCTCGTTGAACTGCAAAAAGGCGGACTCTCCGCGGGAAGCACCTCAGGAATCCGTTAACGAGGAGGGTATATCCCCTGAAATGCAGCATCCGGATCCGGATAAGCGGATTTCCTTGAACCGTATCCGTTCAGATTTCTCGGATTTGATCGATAGTGAGATCGAGTTCAAGGGACGGTTCTGGGGTTTTCAGTTATCGGAGGCCGGCTGTCTATCCCCGGTTAGAACGGAAGCTCCGGTCTGGGCAGTTGCCGATTCGGTGATCTGTATGTGCGTGGTGGGGCCGGTTCCCGCCGGATTGGATCCGCAGGAACCTCACCAGGAAACGATCACGGTAGAAGGGATACTCCGCATGGAAGGAACACATATATATATAGACCTGCGTTAGAAAGATGTGCAAAGTTATTAACTAAATCCGGAGTTGTTGTATTCAATTATATTTTTTCTGTTTTTTCCCAATTAATTTTAGTAATTCGGCTTTTTTACTAAAGAACTGGAAATTCTTTTGAAGATATTATATATCTGATTATGGCATGATAGAATATACTAAATTTTATGATATCATTTAATGACTGCAGAGCCACCCACAGAATACAAAAATAATCTCTTTGAGAATATTATTCTTTCATCATAAGAACCCGCCTGGATCTTAATTTTAGAGCCATTCCAGGCTAAGTAATTGGCTTCACTCACAGTATTTAAGGGTTTGATAGGGGTACCTTCCTCATCACCCGACCATGATTGATCCACATAAATGGTGTTTGTTAGGTGCTTGATAAACAATTCATCGCCCTCTTCATCACCGCACCACACGAAATCATTATCCAAGAGGATAACATGGAGCTGGCCATATACGAAGGGAGCCCTTGGATCTTCATCCAGATCCCAGATATCAAGACCTTCAGGTTCCTCGTATGTGCAATAACCTGGATTATACTCGAATCTGAAAGGTTCATTAGGATCATTGCTGGATTCCCTTACCAACATTCCTGTGGCTGTTTCAAATACTTTTATGCCACAATCGCAATCATCGTCAGCATTACCGTTTACGAGGTATATATAGCGGCCGGATGGAGAAAAAGCCCCTCCCTGTATATGATCAAAAAACAGGGAATCACCGTCTTCATCAGAAAGGCAAAACCTATGATGCAATTCCATAAAAAGAATACCGTGGTTTATCAACTCTTCCCAGTTAATTTCATAAACATAAATCAATCCAACCCCATTAAAGCTTGACGAATATAGATAAATTCTACCTGATGGATCTGGTGGAGTAGGATAAACAGCGCACCAAGGCGCATCCTCTCGATGACCTAAAGATACCTCGGCATAATCTACGAATGAAAGATCTTCGGTCCGAAATACAGCAATGATAGCCCAAAAGCGGTATTCATCTTCAATTGGTACGAACAGAAAACTATGACCTCCATATTCATAACAATCCAGATCCCCGAAATGATCCATATGTAATGAATCGAGAGCCCAAATCTCTTCTATCCCTATACTCAAAACTGTATCAGCAAGTACTCCGGAGGTTGATCTATCAAGGTTAAATGAAATGTGAATTTTCCATAAGGCTAGTTTTTGGCTAATAAACCAATAATCACCATAATGAGCAAGGCCCTGCAATTCTTCCCCCCAGGAAACTGACTGATGCTGCGGATGGTCATTGATATGCAGGAAATACCTTTCAAAGTCCGAATCATCTGCTCTAATAGCGGACCCTACTTGTAATCCCAATATAAATAAGGAAAATGCGCACCAAGAAGCTATATACAATATATTTGTTTTATTCATGTTTTATAAGAACATTCCTCCCTTTTAAGAATACAGGGAAATCAATCACTGCACTTCTTGACGAAAAAGAGAAAGTTTTACTGGTTTTGAATATTAATGTGGTTCCTGCCAGAATATCATCTGAATCTTCAATGATAGATTCAATTCCCCAATATGGGTGAATGGGTGAGCCATTATTATCTGTGCCATAAATATCTTCATCAACCACAAACCTAGATCCTCTTCGGGGAGCAATTGTGCCGATGGCACCTTGGTCGTCACAATAATCAATTGTATCTCTGGTGTACCAACCATCGCTACCACAGGACCATCCAAAATTCATCAGGTACAAAATATCTGGTTCAGTTCGTAAATCATATCCATAAATCACCCATGCATGGCCTCCCCCTTCAGTTTTTTGTCCGCTGAAATAGAGAGGTCTCTGCATCTGGATCTCATACGGAAGGATTACCGGGCTTGTTGTGGCATCACTATGATATCTGAAGTGATTGACCAGGGCATCACGGGCGTCATCGTCAGAAGTGCCGGAGCCATCAGTCCCATAATTCATTTCAGCTGCAACACCTGCATGGTGGCATAATGTAGCAATAGCGCTACTTTCTGCAGATGTAGTATATAGACTATCTTGATCTCGTAATAAGTCCCACCTATAAGTGGTCGATCTAAAATTTGCACTGCTAGTCATGGTTATAGGTGTCAGCAAATTATAAGCTTGTTCAATTGCCTCCCGGCAGGCATCGCATGTGTCACAACAAATGGTGGAATCCTCCAATACTATTTCCAGCTTTGCTGAATCCCAATAATTATATAAATATAGATTTGGAGAATGCCACCTTATACTGTTTTTCCAGCCCCAAGGTATACTTGGATCGTATGAAAGGGGCCAGGAAGCTGAATCGTTAGTAAAACTGAAGTCATAGTCCACTGAACCACTACCAACGCCTCGTGGGGGCCATTTCCAGTAATTCATAATTTGTGCAAGTGCAATAGCAACGCATCCTGCCGGGCACTCTTCTTTAGGCGATGGATCAAATACGGGCTGGGGAGGACACGAATCGTTGAATACTGAATGTTGCCCCCAACATGTAGTTAGTTTAAGACGCATACTATCGGGCTCTTCAGTCGTGGCACTTCGTTCCAATAATCTTCGTGGAACTCTACTGGCTAAGAGGTCCTCCCAAAGTTCTTCGCGCTTTTCAAGCACAATGGCGTAATGGTTCATAACATTCGGGCTATCTTGCGAGCAAGCTCTCATATATTTCGTTCTTTCAACTATTTCATTCAAGAAATAATCCAGTTCGTAAACCTCGGGATTATATTCACTATCCGATATATAAAGATAGACTGGCATCACCATGTTGTCGGTTCCACACAAACAAAATCCCCCTCCCTTTATATGAGCAATATAAGCGAGAGTGTCCCCTTGATCCAGGTAAGGCTCCATTAATTCAATTACTGCCTCAGGTTTGGGATTGGGAGTAACCAGACGAATCCAGGTTGTGACTGCAGTTTCTATTTCACCTGTGCTTAAAGGTTCGGACCTCAGCCATGTTATAAGTAAAAGCAATAGTAGAATTTCAATTGTAAATTTTGGTCGAAAGATTCTATTTACCATCTTGAGTCCTCCAATATTTTGCACATGAAATTATTGAAGAGAGACAAGAACCAGAACCAGTCTTGTGCCATTCTTCAATGAATCCATCGCTTTGCCAATTATAGCACCATTTGCATTGTTATAATCAGTAACCTTCATAGCAAATCCGGGTTGAGTTGATGATGTCAGTAGGTCACCTGGTTCTATAGGGCCATTTTCTGTTGTTGCCCAGCAATATACTCTCCCTGATAGCGCGACGGGATATTGGCCATCAGCGACAGATTCCGACTGACCCATCAATAATCCGGTCTTTATTTCTCCGGCTCCACTTAAAATTCCAGCTACTTTTTTATCGTAGGCTATGTTACTCAGTATCAACTTCCCAGAATTTTCAGGGTCAATAGAAACAAGCATCCCGGGCTCAAGGATATCAGATGAATTTACCTCAAATTGCTCGGAAAGGTCAGAACCCCCTGTTATTTCCAGTTCCTTTACAATACCACGACCATTTGATGAATAAAGCTTAATGGTAGCAACACCTAGTGTGTCTCTTATTATCATAGAAGCATTCCGACTAAATCCACTGAATGAGGTATAGGATCTAGTATCATTGGAATAATTGATCTTAACACTTCCATTAACATGCAATTTTGCATCCGGATCGATAACTCCGATGCCAACATTTCCTGATTCCGTTATCCGGAAATATTCAGAACCCTCAGAATCAATTATCAGTGAAGGAGGTCCATCATTAAATCCGGGACCGAACTGCCATGAAGCCATTCCATCTCGGGAGAGTTTAAGATTATCCCCATCTCCATTAATTTCTAATCTGGCAGAAGGATTAGATATTCCAATGCCTAATTTGTCTTTTATATATACTAATCCGTCACTAAAATATCCTGCCCAATTCTTTGTAGCTCCGGTTGCCTCACCATAGATACCATATGCATAATCCCCGCCTGATGCGCTACCATAAACACCATAATTTCTTGTCGCCCCTACACCGTACCCATAAACCCCTTTCATACTGTTGAGCATATGGGCAGGGCCATAATAAGTATATTGACCCAGAATACCAACTGCTGCATTGTGTTTGCCATAAACTGAATTATGTACAATAGG
The DNA here is from genome assembly GCA_016930435.1 of bacterium. Lineage (GTDB taxonomy): Bacteria > UBP14 > UBA6098 > JAFGQG01 > JAFGQG01 > JAFGGQ01. Next base: position 8,876 of record JAFGGQ010000169.1, on the reverse strand, counting down.
GAATATGAGAGGGAAATCTCCCATCGAATAACTATAACACATTCCCCCATCCATATCACCAGAAATGGCATTTAGCATTCCTTCTGGATTTGCGATTCCTATGCCCAGATGGTCTCTTACATATACAGTTCCTCCGAAATATCCAGCAAAATTTCCTTCAGGCGATTCGTGACCAAGATATGCATAGGTTGGTCCAGAAGAACAGGTAGCTTTAAATGCTTGCCCCGTACCACCTCCCTCAAAATGAGCGTTAACAATATCGCCGTAATTTTCCCCAACTCTAAAATAACCATAAGGTACAAGTACCTCAAAATGAGAATATGGGTCTGATGTCCCAATTCCAACTGGTCCGTTATGATAAATGGTTCCCGTTAATCCGCTTCCTTCAAAGTATTCCCAATCGTTATCCCTGACTTCGATTCCGCCTTCCATAATCAGTTCACCGGTGATCAATACATCGCCATCGAAGTATCCAGCAAAGGATGGATAATATGCATATTCATCTTTCTGTCCATATACACCATAAAAGGTATCATTTACGAAATAACACAATGCTCCCATAGCTCCATAATAATCGGAAAATCCAATAACACCTGCCTGCGGAGAACTCCAGTAGCTAGAAGGATTGATGTAACCAGCTACACCAGCAGCATAACTGCCACCGAATCCGTGACCGCCTCCTGCTACATTTCCTTTAACCCCGCAATTGACTGCCCAGGGCCACCACCCTAAACCACTGGTAGTTCCTTGATACTCTCCACAAACCCCTGAAGCCCCACCATATCTGGGGGAGCTTATATTCACTCCCTCAATAGCGCAATTTTCCCAGGAAGTAGTATCACCACCCATAACAGCTATTGTAGCATTTGGAATACTGGTTCCTATTCCCACTTTTCCAGAATTGTAAAATATAGTGCCACCTTCCCCCGCTGACCAATAGGTATCGGTTGAGGCACCCAAAGGAACTCCCCCAATTGTGAAACCCTCAGCTTCTACATTTCCTGCTACTTGGACTTTACAAATCGGACTGCTGGTACCAATACCCAAACGCAAATTCATATTGTCCCAGTGTAAACCGGGATCTGAGGTAAGGGTACCAGCCTCAGTCCAATAAGCCAGTTTGTTGGTTTCACCGGAGCCATAAGTACCCGTAACCCATTGTGAACCATTCCACTGAAGAATAGGCCCAGCTTCAAAAGAAGTAATAGCCTCGACGTCCTCAAGCTCGTTTAACTGATGAACAGAAAGGTCAATGGGCCAATCATCTATGATCACCTCCCAATCAATTCCACCCTCAGTGATCTGAAGTTGTCCGGTACTCTGTGTCCAACTGAATCGGGAAATCAATTCATTGGTCGAATCGTTATCAAATAAATGATCATCTAGATGAGCACCAAGATGATCCAAGGTAATAAAATGTGCATCGTTTACAAAATCAGCAAGGGTTATACTGGATAAATTCAGAAAATCATCGTCAATCCCCCCCTCCAGCAGTTGAATTTTATGAGTAACTGTATTGACTCCAATAGTAAGGTCGTCCACCTTGTCACTAAGGAATCCGGGTATAGGGTCAAAAATATCAGCTTTGACCATATCGTTGCCATCAAAGCCAACTCCACCGCTATCAGAAGCAGAATACCATTCATTAGTAGAGGAGTTCCATTTTAGTATATACCCATCAAGGGCTCCCATATCGTTGATCTTAGTTCCGGTAACGGCACCCGATTGGAGCTTCTCTGTATTTATTCCATAATCAGCTACCCGTATAGTATCAAAAACAATTTCTATTCCTTCACCGGCATAATAGATACTGGATTCTTCGGCAACATCGTCAATACCATCGGCAAAGCCATCGGGTATCCCTAAAATATTTTCCCAGTTAATGGAATAAGCTACACCTGTAGCTCCTGCACTATCTGCAAATGATGCATTGTCAGCGTCCAGGGCAAAATAAGAAGAATCCGAATAAGAAGCTATATAAGCAAAATTAGCACTATCTGCATATACTGTTTCAGTTGCCCTTCCCGCGTTTTCAGCAAAGCTGGCTTCTGTTGAGTATGCAGATGATTCAGCATACACTGCGATAAAAGCGTAAGGAGAAGTTCCAAGTTGGTAACGTGGGGATAAAACTGTGCTATTGAATTCAATTTCCAACCAGTAAGGTTCATCAAATGGCAGGTTTAATGGTGTAATAGACCCTAGATAAGCATTGTAAACCCCTTTTGCAATATCGAGGTTCTGGGTTTCAGTCCATAAATTGGCGCCTTCATGCGCTGAGTTAAAGATGTAAAAAGTGATACTATATCGACCATCTGGAACAGGTAACCGTTCTTCGGTATCATCTGTCAAATAACCTTGGTAACTTATAAGTTTGGGAATTTGCGCGATTATACTTGAAGAAAGGATTGAAATAACCATTAATACAAAACAAACCTTTGATTTCACTTTGATCTCCTGGTGTAATGTTCACTATATGTTTTTATAATGAACAGTTTTTAGTTTTTCGGATGTATGGTGGACTTTTTTTAATACTAATATTCTATTGCATAAATATATTGTGACCTTAATCGTAAAAATATAATAATAGAGTATACTTTTATGGACAAGATAATTCTAAGAAAATAATACATTTTTCCCTTTTTATTAAGTTCCCTGATAACAACGATTCCTATGGCCTAATGCATTTCACTCTGTATGTTCCCAAACCCAGCTCATTTGGGTGTTCTATATAGTGAAGACTCCGTTTCGTAATAACTCCTCGAAATGCCAAAGAATTACCGTTTTCCAATATTTTCTTTCTATATTTAAATAGGGAACTCAGAAATTCTTTCAGGGAATACCAGGTTTTATAAAAAAAATTGTATGAATATCTGAAAAACTTATATATTTAATGTAACACTAATTATTATATAACGGAGTTGTTGTATGGCCGATCTCAGATCCATAATTATCCTCTTACTTGCTGTATTGATCGGTAGTTGCGGATTGAGCTGCAGCAAGCCGGAGTCCTATCCATTACCGGGAAGCATCTATTTCGCATCCGGAGGCATTCTTTTACGATGGATGCCTGCTTCTAAACAGTTAGATACCCTCTATGCTTCAGAATATGGGACTATTAAGGATATTTCCCCGGATGGGAAAAGTCTTTTGTTAACCTCTTTGGATTCGGGTAACATAGCACGGTTTTTCTGGGTGGATTGGAGCTCAAAGAATGCCCGGCTCTTATTGGATGTGAACGCACTTAGTTCGGATTATGCCCGGTTCTGCAAGTCGGGCGGTTGCGCTCTGCTGGGTATAAAACGAAATGCGGATCAGGGAGTCGCCTCTTACCTTGCGGACAGCACTGGTTACTTGAAATATCTCGGAGGGGATTTTGTGCCCTCTCTATCCCCTTCGGGAAGGTGGTACCTTCGAAAAACGCTGCCCTCAGGAAAATGGTTCGTTATCCCCGTCGATTCAGGGGATGTGACCGAACTCGACCTCCACAAACAGAAATTAAGATATGAGGTCGATTACCGTGTAGATTGGTGGACCGAAGACACACTGATGATAAGAATGATCCATTATGATACTCTTGATGATGAATCATCTGATTCCCCTGATAAAGGAGGAGAAGACTGGGATGCGTTTGAAGAAGTGTTTTTCCTCCCATGGGCCGAACCCCTCAGCGAAAATTTTGAGGTGCGCGGTAAAAGGCTGAAGGGTTGGTATCCCTATTCTCAATCCACGGAGGTATTTTTGAACTATAAAATGCAGAGGGCTTTTGTGATGTTGGATTATGAATATAGGGGTATATTCAGGGGGTTTTACCATATTTTCCGGGTATATAGCAGGGATGGGGAAAGTTGGTCTGCAAGTATTCATAAACGTAAAACAGAGTCAGGAAAAAGCGTTTATCTGCCTATCTCCCTGAGCCCTGAAGGCAGAGTCCTTTTATTATGCCGTATTCAAGGTGATCCCCTTAATGAATTGGAATACAGCTATGCCTTTTTAAATTGGCAAGGTCAGTGGATAGAATGCAGTTTACCCGGGGACATCCGCTTTCTGGCATGGATGGAATAATATGGTTTTTCTGAATATGTGGATGATAAAATATTGACTAATATCTGATAAAATGGCTTTATTATGGCTTCTTAAGTTCGGTTTAGCCTTAGCGGTAGTACTGCTGCTATCACTCATCGCGGAGCGTGTAAGCCCACGATTGGCAGGGCTTCTATCGGGCTTTCCAACGGGGAGCGCACTGACCCTGTTCTTCTATGGCCTGGAACTTGGCCCCAGGTTCGCTGCCCAAAGCGCAGTCTATAACCTCACCGGTTTACTGGCCATGCAAACACTCTTCTTTATTTATTACCTGGTAAGCATGAAATTGAAAAAAAATAACATCCTGCTCCTATCCGTATTCGCTATCACCGGTTGGTTTATCGTCATCTTCATCCTGCATTTTTTTAAAATGAACCGCTGCACCGCACTTTTAGTCTCCATTGCCGGAATTTTTCTTTATTCCTTTCTATTCCGAAATATTTCCGAGGTAAAAATCTCCAGACCAATAAGGCTTGGAGTATTTACCTTGTTTATAAGAGCACTGTTTTCTGCAGCAGTAATCCTGCTGATCACCGGAGTTGCCAGAATGGTGGACGCTCGCTGGGCGGGATTATTCTCTTCCTTCCCCCTGACAGCTTTCCCGCTGGTATTGATCATTCATTTCAGCTACGGGAAGACGGAGGTACATGCCCTGATCAAAAATATCCCTCCGGGTATGGGTTCCCTGGTATTCTATTCCTTGACCGTTTCCTGGGCTTACGTGAACTGGGGTATTTTCTGGGGGACATTAGCCTCATTTATTGCAGCAGGATTATATCTGGGTTTATATCTTGGCTTGACACGCCGGAAACTTGCCCCAGGGTGATATTGGGAACTCAATTATCCGGAAAAAAAACAACCCCATTATTATTGTCAAAAGTGGTTTTTATGAATAAAATGAATTATTTTTTTACAAAATAAATGTAAAAAAATATCGAAAATATTATATAACTGATTGATATGTAAGTAGTTACTGAATGTTAAAATTTGAACATTTTTTATTGACAAATTTTCAATTTACAATAATATTAAGTCAAGTAAAGATAAGATATAGGTTTGTGGGTAAACTAATCCAATCTGCTTAAAGCTAAAATTGGATTAAAACCAGTAACCCTATTAAAGGAGAAAAAAACATGGCCAAGAAAGCTGCTCCCAAGAAAGCTGCGCCCAAGAAAGCCGCAGCTCCGGCTAAAGCCAAACCCAAAAAGAAGTAGCAGTTAATCCTTTGGTTTTGACTTACCCCCTTGTTTCTTTACCGGGAAACAAGGGGGGTTTTTTTTATCTGAAGATGCCAGACCCTGTTAAAAAAATTGTTGCCATTTCCCTAAATAACCTCTATTATTAACTTCAAATACTTAAGAACTCCAAAACTTTTATATCGTTTGAAATGAACCTGGAGTACTATATATTAAGCAAAGTAATTATCAACTTTAACTTTGAGGTAAAAAAATGTTCAAAAAAATCTTATTATTGGTTTTTATACTGCTTGCTCTGTTCAATCTGCAAGCTCAGGAGGGTTACATTAAGGTAACCGAGGTAACCAAAGGTTCCAACGCTGAGAACGCGGGTATTAAAGCCGGGGACTTAATAATAAGGTATGACGGTATATCGGTTAACAATATCCTGAGTTTAAAGGGGATTATGGATAAAACCCCGAATAAGAAGGTGGACATTACAGTTCTACGTGGGGACAAGGAGCTTACAATGCAAATTCCTGCCGGCAAGCTGGGGGTTATGCTGGCTGAGGTAGAGCCCGAGATTGAATTAAAGGATGACGCTGTTGTTTTAGATGGGATAGAGCCATTGGGCTGGGATTTAATGATGTCCAATTCCTTTCATGGTTCCCTGCTGAGGGTACTTAATTATATGGGTGAAAAGGTTGATTACACTTATCTTATGGGTGTTTCCGGGGCAGCCTTTCGGCTCCACTTTTTTGATGGTTGGTGCCCCAGCTCGCCCGATCCTACCTGCGGTTATGATTGCGGAATGGAAGCCATAAAAGCTATGGGTTACAAAGCCACATACTATATGAAAGCAGGGATTGCAGAGCCATCGGAAGAAGAGGAAAACGCCCCAATATATCTCTCCGAAACAGAACTTCTGAATATCATTAAGACCAGTATAGACAATGGTATGCCGGTGATCGCAATCGAACTCATCGATGTTCCGGAATGGGGTGTTATCACAGGTTATCAGGATGGGGGCAAAGAACTGTTATGCCGGACTTATTACGATAAAACCGAGGGATATAATCTTTCCCGGAAATTCCCATGGTTAATAGTAGTACTGGGGGATAAACTACAGGAGCGAAACGACAAGGATAATTACCGGCGTTCCTTGAAAATCGCCTATGAACTATATACTACCGGGAAATATGATAAGTATTTTTCGGGTATAAAGGCTTACGAGGAGTGGATTCGCCACCTGGAAACCTTCAATCCCACCAAGCTGGATAGCGCCAAATATTTTGAGGACTGCCTGGCTAACGCCTGGATCTATGAACGCCTCAAGGAAGACCGAAATTATGCTGCCCGGTATCTGGAGAATATTGCGCCGGAGATGGGCGATCTGAGCCCGGATTTGCTAAAACTGGCTAAGGTTTATCGGGAAGAGATTGCCATTTTGAATAAGGAAAAAACCGTAGCTCCGTACCCCTGGACACTGAAAAGTCGGTCTGATTGGAGTGACGAAATGAGGGAAATGCAATCCGTTCTTCTTGAAGAGGCATTGAAGAGGGCGCGTTCTGCCCGGGATATACTTGCTAAAATAGTGAACCCGAAAGGGATGTCTCCTAATAGTAAAATGAAATAAATGGGCCGATACCCTGCTGTAAGTTATACTTTTCCCTCTCAATCAATATGAAAATTGGATATCCATGCATCAACCGGACCGTAAAATGTAACGGGAATAAGACCTTTCGCCTGAGATCCTATTCCGACCAGCGACTGACAGAAACCGTTCAGAACAATCTGGCCTGCCTGCAGAAAGTACTAAAATATAACATCAGGCACAATATACTCTTCTTCCGCATCTCTTCCGATCTGGTGCCCTTTGCATCTCATCCCGTTTGCAAATTTGACTGGCAGGGTCACTTCAGTACCAGTTTAAATGAATTGGGCGATCTTATACGGCAACATGATATCCGGATATCCATGCATCCCGATCAGTTCATCGTTCTCAACACCCCCCGGGATGCGGTGTTGGAAAGCAGCCTGCTGGAACTTCGCTATCATTCGCAGTTGCTGGATCTAATGGAATTAGATACCACCGCCAAGATACAATTGCATGTGGGAGGGGTCTATGGTGACAGGGATACAAGTATAAAAAGGTTTATAGACCGCTATAAGCATTTGGAACCTGTTATTCAAAGACGGTTAGTAATCGAAAATGATGACCGTAGTTATCAACTGGAGGATTGCCTCCGGATACACCAGGCTACCGGAATTCCGGTTCTATTCGATTGGTTTCATCACCAGGTGCTGAACAGCGGGGAGTCCCTTCCGGACGGCCTGAAGGCTGCGGCCCGGACCTGGCGTTCAGAAGACGGTACACCAATGGTGGATTACAGCTCTCAGGAACCCGGGAAGATCAGAGGTAAACATGCCCAAACGCTGGACCCCCACGATTTCCGGAATTTCTTAGCCTTAAACCCGAAGCGTGACCTCGATCTGATGCTCGAGATCAAGGATAAAGAAAAGAGTGCTCTCAAAGCCCTTAAACTATTACGAAATGAGACCGGATATATTAAAAATTAATAAAGCCTGCCGAGCCTGTTTACATTTTTCTGTTTTGCTGATGTTGCTGTTCGCTGCCGATAGCCAGGCTATAAGCTTATCTCTGGGATTAAAGGCTTTCCCATTGATTTCAGCGCACTGGAATACACAACCCAGACCCCAGGATTATTCGGTTACGACTGCATCTAAAACCGGCTGGGGTTATGGAGCATATACCAATATACATCTATGGAAAATATTTTCTTTACAGACCGAGGTCTATTTCGTGAACAAAGGAGCATGCCACACCATCAATCACCCCGGGATGGTATGGGGGGATATGAACGCCACCTATACATTCGATTATATCGAGGTACCATTAAGCATTAAATCAAAGCTATATCAATACCGCAATTTCATGCTCGTCAGCGCTTTCGGGGGTTACTGGGCGTACCTTACCTATGCCAATTATCATTTTCAGAACGACTTTTTAGGGACATTCGAGAATGATATTCTTGAAGATGTCAGAAAGAGCGACATCGGGTTTCTTTATAGCTGGGAAATATCTTATGTTTACCGGTTTATTGCCCTGAGTTTCGACTACACCTATTCCATGGGCCTGGTTGATATTACAATGCCCACGGGCCAGGGCTTCGATCAGGTAAAACTGCGAAATTATGTTCACATGTTCGTGCTTAATCTATCCTTTCGCATCGTGGGCAAAAATAGCCCGGGCTGAGAAAATCATGGGACTGAACCCTCTCCACAATGCCATGATAACGGACAGGGTATTGGTTTTCCATGAAATACCATCAATACTTGCTAATTTTCGATTGATTTTTTCCTTTCCTGTGATTATTATTAGTAATTAATAATTGGCAAAGGATAGTGCGACTTTTTTAGAACATTAACTGAAATGAAGAGAATTTCCATAGTGGAAAAAATATCAAGCGTGCTTTCAACCCGTAAAATGCAGTTGATAATGTTGAATATAAGTTAAATATTTGATGAACATGTATTTATGAGTATTACAAATTGTACAAAAAAATGCAAATTTTATTCCGAAGTTTATATTCTTATATT
>JAFGGQ010000168.1 GCA_016930435.1 bacterium | reverse complement strand
TTTTGTTCAATTCGTAATACTCATAAATACATGTTCATCAAATATATAACTTACATTCAACATTATCAACTGCATTTTACGGGATGATGGGTAGAGAACATAAGGTGAAGAAAAGAAACGGCGCTATTTGATTGATGGGCTAATTTCACATAATCCCTTGCGGGATTAAAAAACAAGGTAAATAAATCCCAAAACGACATTCGTCAGGGAATAAAAAGGTATTGATGTTATTGGATGTTAATGATAATAAAGCGATCAATAACCCCTGATTATGAACGGTTATCAGTTTGGTAATGAATAGAATAGCTTATATCAGGCACTTTTCGGATGATCAGCCATCCGGTCAGGATCATTATTCCCAGGGCGCCTACCGCGGCTTTATAGCGTACCTGGTCGCCATAAGGGCTGAGGAATTTAACTACTAATCCCCAGATGATGGGCCCCGAGATAGCAGCGACCTTTCCCGATAGGGCATATAGGCCGAAGAAGCGGCCCAGACAATCGGGGGGTGAAAGCTGAATTAAAAGCGGCCGGGCAGAGGTCCAGACACAGCCCATTAATGCGCCGATTAAGCATCCAAGTATCCAGAAAGCATATCTGTTCTGGATTATCACCAGGATAACCAAAGCCAACACCCAACCTATAAGTACCAATTGGAGGGTGTTTTTGGCTCCTCGTTTATCAACAATGAAGCCTCCCAGATAGGATCCAATCGTTGCTCCCATTGTGGCAACAATAAAGAACGGTATTTTTACCGAGTCAGGGAATCCCATAACTTTTTCGGCATAAACGGCCATAAAAATAATAGCGGTTTGAATTCCATCCTCGTAAAAATACTTTGCTACGAGAAAACGTAGTATCCCCGGGTATTTCTGAGAATCCCGAAGGGTCTCCCAGAGCTGGGAATATGCCTTCCTCAAAGAAACTTTAGGGGTGCTAATCCGGCTCTTTCGTTCCCATAACACCACGAAAGTAGGGATGGAGAAAAGTGCAAAGAACAGGGAAGTGGGCAGGAAGGTAGCTTCGCGGCCCCAACCCGGGATAAAGGGGATGTCCCAGTTCAATAGCTGTCCTTCATTGAAAGGCATAACCAGAAGCAATCCGAGAATAGCTCCCACATATCCCAGTGATACCCCTAATCCGCTTACTTTGCCATACCTGTGGGGTTGGGTTACCTGGGGCAACAAGGAATTATAGAAAGGTAATGCCCCCTGATAAGCCCAATTAGCAGCAATGAAGGCTACTATACCCATTACCAGCTTGGCTTGCAAAGGTAAACCGGAGAGCCCAATAACACCAATTAATGCGGTGAAAAAGAGGTTCGTTGCGGTTAAACCGAAGAGATAAGGTGTTCTCCTCCGACTCCGGTCCGAAAGCACACCCATTGCAGGTATCGTTAATGCTACCAATGCCATGGAGATGGAGTTTGCCATGCTCACCCAGATATCTTCCTTGCCCAGGGTGGACGTTATCCATAATGGGAAATACATTGTGACCACGTTCATGGAGAACATGGTATTGGCAAAATCATAGAGGATCCAACTGAATATCCTCCGCTTTTCATGTGAAATATGATTGCTCAATTTTATTGAGTGAAAAGGTAAATTCCCAGGCTTATCCCTAAAAGATCTGCAAGAACATCCTTCATACTGGCTTCACCCTGACTGGACAGAGCATCGTAGAGTTCCTTGCCCAAACCAATCCCAAGCGCGATTCCCCCCGATGCCTTGCGTCGTTGATCATTGTTTCGGATCAGGTCCTGTTCTGATAAAATATTATAGCTTAGCCCTACTATTAAAGCTGATAAAACCAGGTGCGATGCCTTGTCCGGTGAAAAAAAATAGTCATGGGAACTAAAAGGGGCCAGGGTGTCCGGACTGCTCGAAGCGCTTTTTGGATTTACCTGACTGAAGTAAACTGAGTGCTTTTCTACCAGATATTTATCTTGACATAATCCTGAGTTTGATGATAATACTAATATTGCAATTAAAATTGTGAAGAAACAAGCCTTCATTATATCCCTAAAAGGTTAGCAACCTTTTTCATCCCATTTAAGGTAATAGTTATGAAATCATCCAGTTCCAGACCGATCTTGGCGCATTTTTTGATCTGGTCACGATTTGCTCCAGCCGCAAAACGGGTCTCTTCGAAACGTCTCATCACAAAATTAGCGTCCATTTCCTTCAATCCCTTAGGATGCATGAGAGCCGCGGCAACAATTAAACCGGTAAGCGGATCCACTGCGTAAAGAGCCCAGTCCATTCTGGATTTTGGTTCGTATCCCTTATGACCAACGTGGGCCCTGACTGCCTGGATGATCTTCTTGTCCAGGCCCAGCTTTTCTAACATCCGGGCAGCAACTACTCCATGCATTGCAAAATCACTCTGGGTTTCATCATAATCAAGATCATGCAGTAATCCGGTTAAACCCCAGGTGTCCTCATCATCATCAAAATATATGGCTAACTGCCGCATGGCTGCCTCGGTAGCGATCATATGTTTGACCAGATTCCGGTTGCTGACTGTCTTCTCCACTAAAGCCCGGGCTTCATCGCGAGTCATCTATCCTCCTTAGTGCTCTTATTTTCAGGGGGAGCTATTAGTCCCATTATATTAACTAACTTATGCCACAAAAAATAGCTGCTATAAATTGGTTGTAAATAATAAAATAAAAAAAGTAGTAAAAAACTAAAAATATGTTTGAATTTTCGCCTTCTGACAGATAGATTAATGATATTTGAAAAATGGAAACAAACCGGCAAAATGAAAGCCTTACTTATTAAAAATGGATATATAGTAACTGAATCAGGTGCTTTTAAGCGTGATCTGAGGATAGAAGAAGGTTTGATCGCCGAGATCGGTTGTGCTCTTGATGAAGTTGATGATTGTTATGTACTGGAAGCACGTAACCGGATCGTGTTCCCCGGGATTATCGACGCTCACACTCATCTTGGTATCCCTGTTTCTGGCACCTGGTCATCAGATGATTTCACGAGTGGTTCCCGTGCTGCTATTATGGGCGGTGTAACGACTATCCTGGATTTCACTGTACAAGAACCGGGTGAGACTCTATATTGCGCATTGCAGCGCCGAAAAAGTAAAGCCGATAATAAAACCTTTACAGATTATGGGCTGCACTGCAATGTTACATCCTGGTCAGATAACACTCTTGCAGAAATTCCTGCAATGATAAGGGAAGGTGTAACGAGCTTTAAGGTTTTTTTTACCTACCGTGAAACCGGGATGATGATCAGTAAGGATCACTATTTGCTTCTGGCGGAACAAATTAATAGTAACGGCGGACTTTTAATGATCCACGCTGAAGATGACGATCTTGTTCACCAGCAGACCCAGGCACTTATCAGGGATGGTAAAAAGGAATACTGGCATTACTCACGCTCAAGGGATCCACACAGCGAATCGCAGGGTATTCAACAGGCAATTGATCTAAATAGAAAAGCAAAATGTCCACTCTACATCGTCCATATAAGTTCTGCTCAGGGGATAGAATTAGCTGCAAAGCAAAAAATGCTGTCTGAATGGCCTGTCTTCCTGGAAACCTGCCCTCAGTACCTCCTGTTAGACCAGGAAAATTATCGCTCCCCGGATGGAGTTAATTTTGTGACTACTCCGCCGATCAGGAACAAAAAAGACCAGTCGGCATTGTGGGATGCCTTGCAAAAGGGTTATATAGATGTCATTGCAACCGATCACTGCCCGTTTTGGAAAGAACAGAAGGAAAGGCATAAGGATGAATTTTACAGGGTGCCAGGGGGGCTTCCGGGAATAGAAACCTTGTTGCCCTTAATGTACCAAAAAGCGGTTCGGGAAAGGGGATATAGCGTAAATGATTTGGTAAGGGTGCTTTGTACAAATCCGGCTAAGATCTTCGGGCTCTACCCTCGCAAAGGAGTAATTAGAAAGGGCAGTGATGCGGATCTGGTAATTTTCGATCCTGACCGGGAGGTGACCCTTTCCAGCTCAGGATTACACATGAATACTGATTTCTGCCCGTATGAGGGAATGAAGGTAAAGGGTTATCCCGAAACGGTGATCAGGCGCGGTGAAATTATGGTAGAAAATTACGTGATCAAAACGCAAATTCCGCGTGGCAGGTTTATTCCGGCAATTATTTAACTATTCTTTTTTGGTTTTTTCTCACCGGAAGTGCTTATAATAGAATTATTGGGATATATAAAGGATACGGGAGCACCGCTTATATCAGTCAGGTTGTTAAAAACCATGGGCAACCCTTTCGCTGTAAGGAAATCGGGGCCATTCATCAACTGAAAATGAAGATGTGCAGCATCGGAGTTGCCGCTATTCCCGATACGGCCCAGGAGTTGTCCGGCCTTGACCTTATCATTAAGCTCTACGGTTAGACTGAAAGGTTGAAGGTGAGCCAGGAAACTGAATTCGGCTTGACCATGATCCAAAACAATATAGTTACCCGCCATTACAGCTTTGAAACCCCGTTGTTTATAGATTTCCTCTAATTGATTTCCTGGCAGCCGGCTGGCAAATCCACCGGGGTTATCGGGAATACCATCAACTATATCCACTACCACACCGTCGGCGGGAGCATAAACATCCTGCCCGTAACACGCCCAATTCTCGTTTAAACCAGGCTCCTGTCCTTTAAATAATTTGCCATCAATACTTAACTGAACAAAATCCAGGGCAAATTCCTGCGACCAACATCTTCGATGTGCATAAATATAATCAAAATTATTACAGGATAACCAGGTGCCCCCTAAAGGGAAAAGCAGCTTTTGCCGGTTTTTGTAAACGTTGTATTTGAATACCTGTGAAGAATACAGAAATTTATCATCCAGGGTTTTACCTAATACCGAAATCTCCAGAGCGTCAACCTTCTCTCCGGTTTGTAAAGAAAAATGCTTGTTGATAATCCCGATGGATTGACCGGACTCCAGGTTGATCTCTGAAGTAAGCTGTCTAATCTTAAAAAAATTATCCGAGCCGAAAACTACCTTAAGATGATTTGGATTATCTTTATTAGAAGTAATATATTGATAAACTCCACAGATCTCCTCCTCCAGCAACCGTTCCTTGAGAACTAATTCATGAAGCGGAGAACCATCATTCAGCAATGTAAAATGGATCCTCTTGAGTATCACAGGTATTTTGCCGCGATAGGTTATCTGTAAGGCATTCAACATCAGATCGATAAGATGTATCCTGTTGCTGATCTCCATATTGATCCCGATTATATTGTCGCCATGGTTTAACTCTATTTCAAAACTATCTTCATTAATGGAACTCTGGCCGGATAAGTTCTCTTCTATATTCATTGGGCTCCCTTATATCGATATTCAGCTAAATGTCATCTTGATTGGATTACCATTCTATTTGCATTTAAAATGACAGTCGGGATTTCCGTAATCTCTCTTCAAATCCCTGACAATATATGCGCCTTTAATATCTGCATGATCACTTCTCAAAACTGGGATTTGGGAGGTATGGCTTTTCCTCTGAAGAAGGCTGTTTCCAGGAAAGTTCCAGATCATCAATCACTATCATTTCAGGCGCAACGATGGCAACCCCTATCGAACTGCCCAAAGTCGTACTACCACGATTCAAAAGGTATTCCTCCTCTGAAGCGAGTATGATGTCCTTCAGAGAATTATCATCAAGATTGTCAATCTGCAGATTTTTCAGCAAGGTCTCATTTCCCGTTTCCAGATCGATCTTATATATATAAAGAGGATCCATGGGAATATTCAGCTTGCCCCCTCCTCCAATGCTCATAATCGAACTGAATACCGATTTCATTAATTCCTTCTCGGAAGAGGGGGTATAAAAATTACGAATGATCAAACCATATTCCAAGCCGTTCTCTAAACACTTCTGTTTGAATTGCTCGATAAGCCCTTCACTTGAGATTGTCTCCTCTGCCTTAATGAACAGGTTGCTAATGGATGGTTTTACATTGCCACCGGGGCTGCCCAGCAAAGCGTGTCCGTTTGAAGTGGGTTGTTTTTTAGTCGGTTTGCGATGATTAAGAACCTGCTTTAAAATACCATTTTCACAGAGCACCACACGCTGAGCAATGACCCCTTCCAGATCGTATTTGTAATGCCCCGCTAATTTTATCCCTTTATATTCAACAATTGTGGGATCATCATAGATGGAAATAAAACCGGCAGCAATCTTTTTTCCGATATTATCCCCCATTCCCATTTGTTCCATCAGGGGCTTCATGAACATCGACTGACTTGCCTCCACAACGGGTAGATCAAAAGCAATTAATTTCTTAGCTAAAAGATTGCTGAATAAAGAGATAGAAGCATCCTTCTCAAAGAGAACCGGACCGACATAATACTTAATTGTATCAGCATCGCTGAGCCGTTGCAAGCCCCGGGCCAATTTTTCAGCTTCCGCTTTTAACTCGGCCAGTGAAGGCAGATCGCCTTGCTCGAAGCCATAAACACTGTAATTATCCCCTCTCTGAAAACCATCTTCATCCTGCATCATAGCCGAAATAGAGACCGTGAAGCTAAGATCATTGAAAACTACCCTGGTCCCTTCTGTGTTAAGGATATAATTGCGGTTATTGACTGCGTTGAAATGCACATAGGATTCCTTAATAAAAGGATAGTTGTTAAAGACGGCTGATACTTCCTTTAGATTATTTTCCCACACCATTTTATCAATGGTCCATTCTAATGGGGGTTCATAATATTCCTGGGGTTGCTCCTGGCTGAGATCCCCGGGAGCATCTTCCTCCTGGGGAGCACCTGATAAGGCCGCCTTTTTTCCGGCATAATCCTCCAGGGCTTGTTTATAGGCCCCGTCCATTTCATACCAGATCTGGTGACGGAGGATGTCATAATCATTGTCAAGGGTAACCTTTTTTGTGCTGCTATAATCCATATCAAAGGGTCCGCCTCCCCCGACCATGATATTCATAAAGTCCATACCATAATTGGAATTGTCAAACTTATAGTCGCCGATTCTCAGATCGATTGCCAGCTCCCGGTAATGGTCCGAATCGCTGTTCAATATTGCCCCGAATGAAGCTTCAATTTCGACGGACTGTCTTTCCTGAATACCGCAGGAAATAAAATATGGTTTCTCTAAATTTTGCATTTTAAGCTCATTTAAAGACCGGATCATCTCGTCATTTAAAGCCTGAAAAATGGGGTCATTCTCCTTTGCAAATAACCCGCTTGTAAGGTAAAAGAAAAGTAATAGAAGGGCAAGAATTTTGCTTTTAGGCTTCCACATGCTTCCTCCTGAATATTAATGATTAATATATTATTGTCAGGTATCCATAAATATACCATCAGGGTATAGTTTTACACCCATCATTGGAGAAAAGTGAATCAAGGATAACAGTAACGGTATCCCCGTCCTCCCATTCTCCGCGAACATCAATAAAAAGTGTATCATCAGAGTATCTGAAGGTATGGTCTGGGATTATGGTATCTAAAATACCCGGGGCGTGCTGGATTATTGCGGAAAAAAACACCTTGCTGGTATCGATTCCGAAACCTGTGGAATCCCGGGCTCCAAACCGGGAAACCTGGGTTGTGCATGATGACCAGTCTGTAGTAGCCGGGCAGAGCAGCCAGGTTTCAATGGGCACGCAGGGCTGTATGTAAAATGACCAGCAAGTATCCAGAACATTGTCGGGGCAATAATCCGTAGTGTCTGATGCGACCAGACATATATTAATAGTGTCTCCCCGTCTGAATGCTGAGGGAGGGCTCCAATTAAGATACCATAAACTGTCCTGCCAGTCGATCAGCGGAGTTATTTCCATTCCGTTTACATTTAAGAAGATGCTGGTTGTATCGAGGCCGGAAAGGGAATCATGCAGGAAGAATTCAAGGATGAAAGTGGTATCGGTAATAGTGGTATCGATAGCGGGTTGGATTCCCCGGATCGCGGGGGGTAATAGGTCAATAAAGAAGTACCTGCAGATTACGGAATCCAGCACTCCGCCGCAGGTGTCAGCCGCATTCAGCAGGCATGCGTGGATTGTATCCCCGTTCCCGAAAGTATCGGGTGGCAATGGGGTGAAGGTTAGCAGGGAATCACCATCAAAGGATAATTCGGGATCGGAGATGAAAAAAGACTCTCCGTTGACCGAGAATTCGAATCCGGCAGGTTCGATCTCCCCGCAGCAAGCCCCTTTGCAGAGTACGAACACCTCAAAAATCAGACCAGCCTGGCCGCCGGAGTTGAATCCTATGAACGTCAGTGTATCCAGCCCACCATGCATATAAGGGGTAAGGTTAAATTCATAACGTGTTCGCCAGCCGGCATAACCAGAACCGGAATTTCCATGCGTGGTATCCACATAGGTCCCATTCATATAAACAGTAGCCTGGTTATCACATTGCACTCCGATCCAGGCTGAATCGATCTCACTGCATCCGCTGTTTATGATGCTTCGGAACCAATCGCCATGGTAGCTTGGTGCAGGATAATCATCGGTCCAAATCCAGACCGCATCAGGGATATGGGTCAAGGAAAGCCAAATAGAAGGATCAGGGGCGAATGCCGGTTCCCAGGTCATGGTGGTGGAATCAAGGAACTCCACCGAGTTCGTATTGGAGATGAATCGCATTGAATCCCCTATATCACAACAGCCAACATTCAGGACAATTTGCTGGTCGGAGCAGGAGCTGTAGCTGTTTTCATTGGGCTCGATAAAATTAGCACAAAGCCAGGTTGTTTCCTCCTCTTCGGGGATGATCCCGCATAGGTTATCATAGACCAGGTAACTTACCATACTGTCGGGATGGGTCCAGGTATATACTACGTCCAGACAGCCATCTGTTACCCGGTTAAAGGGTGGGTATTTGGAACCCCGGGCGTTTGGATAACGGGAGCCCAGAAATGACGTAAAACAACTATCCCCCGAAAAAGTAACTCCGTTATCAGTGGATTTTGTAACGAAACATGAATCGAAAATATGGTAAAGCACGTAGATGTTGCCGCTTGTATCCACCACTACATCACCATCATAAGTCAGGGAGAGAGTAGTTCCGAAGATACGGCGTACACCCTCCCACGTACCGGTGTTATCGTTATACCGACGGTACTTGACCGTATCAGGGTTACCGTAGAAGGTATTCCTGTACACCCATGTGGCATGGAGATTTTCCTGGTTATCAATAAAGAGAGAGGTGTACTCCACCGAATTAAGCAGTATGTCTAATTGTTCTACGGGTTGCCATATCCCGCTAATTTTAGCCTTATGGGCTACCCGGTAGTGTGAAGCTGGTTGATTTCGATAAATTATATGAACATCGTTAGCGCTATCCGCTTCTATCGAGGGCCACCGGGACGGATTAAGAAAACTTACGTTTTCTGGCGGATCCCACGTTCCCGTACTACGGTTAAAATGCAAATAACGAATACTCCAGGAAGAAGGGCATCCGGAATAAGCTACATGAAGGTCATCATTGGGTCCAACGGCGAGTGAAGGGCAGTTTGCCCCCGGATATGAAGTACTATTGCAGATCGAATAGTTCGAACCACCAGGATACTTACGGTACATCAAATCCGCATCGTTGGAAGCCAGGTTGCCCTTCCAGACTAAATGCAGAGTATCGTGTGAGTCGATAGCCAAGGTGACCTGAAGGTCATCCAAAGCATTGGAAGTTATAGTCGCCCACAGTGGGTCCCAGGTAGCCCCATTATCGTCAGAACAGGCAATGAAAATTTGCCAGTGAGCGCCATCATAACCGGGATAGGCAATGTATAATTTTCCGCTGGAATCACGGACGATCTGGCGCTGGTTATTCAGGCCGGCGGCGGATGGATGAACATTACGGGCAACCAATACCGCAGAGCTTACGCCGGTCAACCCGGAACAAATAAGAATGGTCAGAAAGGTAAATATAATCAGCGTTTTTTTCATTTTTTTATTAATTTATGGCCATAAACCGGTGCTGTCAGCACTCAATGTCCCTTCAGAACCGGAGAAGTACCAGTACCCTTTCCATAATTCCAATATTCCTGAAGCATCTTCATATCTTCCCATTTCGTGATCAAAGCCCCAGCAATCGGTAGATGTTGGAACCGTACCTACCGGTGAGAAGGGAACCCCGATCAAATTCCAACCGGGGTAAACAGGAACAACATAATGATCCACTTCCATTCCGCCGATAATTAATTCAGCGGGTTCGGTGGAAAATATCCAGTAACCTTTTCCAGCTTCCGGGAATGTTTTTTCTTCATAGCTTCTGATCAATGGATTGTACCAGTAAGCTGCACCAGCCATAGCAGGTAAAAGCTCACCAAATGTTCTGGAACCGGTGGGTATTACCGGGAAAGAAATCAGATTCCACCCGTATTCAAGACTGATCACCGGAGTCGCAATACCGGGATGAGAATATGTAATAAAAAGATAATCATTTCCGGTACCACGGAAGACGTTGTTAGTATGCATATCGAAATGCGGACCATCCAGCTTGTAAATCTCCAGTTTGCCTTCAGGAAGATACTCGGGGAACCATTCGACTTCCCATGAAGCGCTTTCCGGATCGATTTTTAAATCAACCAGCCAGGTGACGGGCAACTCCCGGGAGTAACGTATATCTCTGTCCAGTTTCTGAATATGGGGATAATCAGTATCGTCAAGTGGAAAACATGACATAAAAGCTTCCCCGCTGGGTAACCAGATAATGTCCAGTCCGGGATCGAAACCTTCACTACCGGTCCGGGAAACCCCAAAGGTCAAGGTGTTGCTGTTGGGAAAAATCGGACTTGAAAATACCAAGTCAGATAACCATTCGGGATAATTCCAGAGAATGGTTAGAATGCCATTCTGGGTTACAGTATTGATTGAGCCTTCATTGCAGATAAGAAGATCGAAATCGAGACTTGAATATAGTCCGCCATATCCCTCAGCGTTTACTACATACTTTAAAAAGACCAGTACTGAATCACCTGATAAAGCAGTTCCTGAAGCCTCCAGGCATATCGTACTTTCAGTAATGGTATCATTTATGTCTGACCAGGATCCGAGGATGGAACCGGGAGTCTGAATCCCCAGCGGTTGAAGGACTGCGGGATCGCTCCAAATACACATGGAAATTGAAGTAATAAAAAGACCCGATACATCTCCGGAATAAACCGGTATCAGAATGGTATCACCAGCATAAGCGGAAGTTTCCGGTAAAGTTAGGAATAGCGTATCTGTATTTATCATAAAATACCAGCATGTATCAAGAATATTGTCCGCGCAATAATCTGTAGAATCGGTAACAATAAGACAAATCCTGACCTCTCCTCCGGAGCTGAATGCCTCTTCCGGTGTCCAGCTGACCTCCCAGTGGTCCTCGTTCCAGGATATAGATGGGATCGAAAGGCTGTCGTCAACGAGTAAAATTAGCGAGCTGGTATCAACACCCGAGAACTGATCGTTCAGGCAGAACTGGATGGTAGGGAATATCCCGTCGGCCATGCTTCCCGGTGGAGGGATGATATTCGTAATTACAGGTGGGGAAAGGTCCACGTAAAAGGTTCTGGATATTGGAGTTTCCAGTATCCCACCGCAATTATCCTCCAAAGCGATCAGGAAAGCGTTCAATGTATCCCCGTCTTCAAGAGGTTCTAATGGGGTCCAGACCAGGAGTGTATCCAGGGCAAGGTTCAGGTAGCCATCCCCCAGTTCATAACGTTCGCTGTTAATGGAGAAGATAATTGAACTCGAATCGATCTCGCAATTAACCCTGTAAAATACCGAGGCCAGGAAGTTAAAACCTACCGCTACGCCGGTCAGATCACATACGACAGCGGAAAGTGTATCAATTCCCCCGTGCATGTAAGGGAGCATATCGAATGTGAAAGCATGATTCCAGGTTGAACCGTCGTCGTCCATCCCGATCACGATGCCATTCATAAGGAAAGTAGCGCTGTTATCTGCGTACATGGTCACAAATGCGGAATCGATAATTGCTCCGGGCGGAGTTTCAAAAATGCTGCGGAAGGTTAAACAGCGGTAATATATAGAACCGGAGTAGGTACTGTCCCAGAGCCAGCTGCTTCCAGGCAGCAGATAGGAGCCCCAACCGGAATAGTGGACTTCGACTGCGGGGCGCCAGCTATCGGTCAGTGTATCGAAATACTCAGTAGTTGTTGCCAGGCTTGGAATATCCAGACGCTCTATCATTGTTTCCTCGCTGGAAAACGAGATAAGGATGGACTGGTCCTGGCAGGATGTATATGAGCCCTCCTCCGGGAAGATAAACCGGGCTGAAATTGCGGTTGTCTCGGGAGTATAGGGACAGAGATTGTCATACATCAGGTAATTTACGGTGGAGTCGGGGTGACGCCAGGTATAAACGAAATCGATACATGCACTCTCGACACGGTTGAAATAGGGGTATTTTGAGCCCCGGGCGTTTGGAAATTTGCAGCCCGGCAATGTTGTTATAGTAATCTCGGGTTCAAAATCTGTGCCCCCACAGCATGACCGCCGCATGTAGCATGAATCGAAATCATGATAGAATACATAACAGGTGCTTTCGGCATCGACGACGACATCGCCACTGTAGGTCAAAGATGTGTCAATTCCGAAAATGGTAAGGATTTCCTCCCAATCCCCGTATGCATAGCGGCGGTAACGGATGGTGTCGGGATTTCCGTAGAAGGTGTTGCGGAGAAGCCAAACCGCATGAATATGGTCATTCTCATCGATGAAGATAGAAGTGTATTCCATGGAATTTAGTACTGCATCTATTTGTTCGACGGGCTGCCATATCCCGCCGACACAAGCCCGGTGAGCTGCCTGATAATGAGCAGCGGGTTGGTTACGGTAGATCACATGGACTTCATTATCGCTGTTAACTTCCACAGATGGCCAACGGGAGGGGGTATGAGTGCCGATGTCCACAGGCGCTTCCCATGACCCGCTTCGGCGATCATAATGAAGATAACGGACCAGCCAGGATTGAGGACAACCGCTATAGACTACATGGAGATCATCATCCGGACCCACTGCCAGGGAAGGACAATGCGCCCCCGGATAACCCGTTTGGGTGCAGATAACAGTGTTAACTCCACCTGGATATCTGCGGTACATAAGGTCCGCATCATTAGCGCTTAGATTTCCGCACCATACGAGGTGCAAGGTATCGTGTGAGTCTATCGCCAGGGTAACCTGTATATTGTCAAGTTCACCCTCCGTGATAATAGCCCACTCACTTTCCCAGCTCTCTCCCCGGTCTTCGGAAAATGCTACGAAGATCTGGTAATTGAAGCCATCAAAGCCAGGATAAGCAACATAGAGATTTCCCTCCGAGTCCCGGACGATTGTCCGCTGGTTATTCAAACCAGAACCTACTCCATAAACTTCCCGGGCTACTATGTTAGCACTGTTTGCGGAAAAGGCAGTTAAGCACAGAATCAGGGTTCCCAAAATAATCAAACGTTTTATTAGCATCAAACCTCCCTGATAAATCTAATCTTTTTCATCTTTCGTTAATGGTTGAATACTCCACTCCAAAAGCCCATAACATAGCATTATTATAGCCTTTATGGGAATAATGGTCAAATTCCCCGTCATAGGAAAAAGCGCTATATATTCTGAAATTCCGGTAAACATAGCCGGATAGTATAACCTCGCATAGCATATAATCCTGAGCGAACATGATGAATCCTTCCATAAGCAAGAGGTCTTTTTCCCATAAGAAGGAATAGTCTGCATTGAAACTAAAGCCCATTAAGGGTAAGAAAGTCTTGAAATCATGGAATCGGGAATAGCATAATCCTCCTGCCAGACCCACGCTGGCGAGGTCCCGGATGATATATATACTTCCAAACCTGAAATTCAGCATAATTTGGTTGTAAAGCCCTTCACGTGTATCTTGGCCTTTATCATAGTAATGAGCCCTGTATTTCAGGTTTAAATGCGCATTAAAATTAAGGTCGGTCCAGGGAAGGGGCCATTCCCGGAAGTTTCGCAAACCTGCTGAAGTGGTTATCTGGTAAGATTTCAAACCTCCGCTTCCCACTCCTAAGAGCAGGGGGAATTCATAAGCCGCTTCAGGCGCAGAAGAGAATAAAAAGGTCAGAGACATTATGAAAAACAAGCGTTGCATTTTAGATATTCTATTTTAATAGTACGATCCTTTTATTGATGATCATATCCCCGCTACTGCATGAAATTAGGTAAATGCCGCTGGATAGTATGGGCTCCGGGGTCCAGGTTACGCGATTATCAGCAAAGGTTTCCGGCCCGAACTGCTCAACCAGATTACCCAATAGGTCATAAATACGGATATAAGTTATATCTTGAAGTTTACCCGATTCGAGCACTTCAATCCTGCAGGATGCATTGAAGGGATTAGGATAGCAACTGATATCTGATTTTTGGGGAGTGAGTGGTCCTCTATCAGTTATACGGGTACTGCTGATAATCCGGATATTGCGTTCCAGGTGATTTCGCAGGTTAATGCACAGGGTTTCAGGTAGAAAGCTGTCAGCTACGATGGTAACAGTAGCGACCATATATCCCGGGATGTCTCCGAGTAAATAGTGGCCTCCGCAACAGGAAGTATCTACTATTGTCATTTCAGCAGTAACAGCGGTAAGTATTGCTCCATCAATTGGGACCTCGGATTCATCAACGACCATTCCGCTGAGGTTGAAACCAACTGCCGGTATCAAGTAGAAATCCTGGTGGCCGAAGGTTGAGAAGCTGAGGTCGATGAAGCGGGTACGGTAATCCGGATGCTCAGCTTTGAAGGTATAATTCCCGCTTACGATATCATCAATATAATAGATGCCCACGGAATCCCCGTGAAGGCTGGTGGTGCTGTAAGTCGATGTGGTATCGTAAATATTCACACCGGCGATTGGTTCCATGGTAATCTGGTCGAAGACCCATCCGGATAGGAGGTGGTAGTAGGAAACGTCATGTCCCCAGCGGTCCACCCGCCCGGCAAATACATCCATATATGAGTGGTGATAATAAGAGTAGGTTACTCCGGTAGCTACGCAGCCACTGTCCGGGGTCATTTTACAGGATAAAAAGTTCTCGGATTCACTGCCCCAATCAAAACCATATTCCCAAACCTCGTTGCCATGCTGATCCAGGTATAGTATAACGGCAGCGCCGCCCCCTCCGCCAGCGAAATAAAAACCGCTGTCCGGCGCGGGACAAACCATATAATAATTCACCCTCGCCCTGGTACCTGTGGAATCCAGTGAGATATGCTTGGTCCAAAGGGTATCGCCATCTATATCCAATTTTAAGACCCAGGTTACATTTGGATCCCAATCGTAGGTGGTTACTACATATCCGCTATCAAGTGATGGGGTGATTCCCCGTGTATAATGGAAGTAGCGGTTATCGTATATCCTTTCCCATTCCTGGTTGCATTCTTCATCATATTTCACAACTGCGGTCTTACAGATCCGGCGAGTAATCGGGGTATCATCTTCGGTATAGGTAGTGTCGTGATCGGCGGTATTTCCGGCGATAACTACGCCCCCGTCGTGCGCCAAACAGCACCACCGGCAATCGGATGTGCCTGGAAGAAAATTGCCCCAGGCGTTCTGATAAATGATATTTCCAAGGGAGTCCACCCTCATCACCCACATATTGGATTGGTCGGCATCAGGGGTGCCCGGCCCATGAGTGTGAGTACAACCGGCAATATAGAACTCGTTGGTACCGGGAATAGAGATTATGGACCAGGCGCGGTCAAAATAGTAACCCCCATGGGCATTGGTCCAAAGGGTATCGCCGTATTTGTCAACCCTTACCAAAAGCATATTGTCCCAGTAAGGGTAAGAACACCATTGGGGCGACTGGGTTTTACCAGCAATCAGGCAACCCGAATCGGGCGTTGCGCACAAGCTCCAGCCGGCATCGTAGTAACCCTCCCCGATCTGCCCGTAATGATTGACCCACTCCTCGTTACCCATGGCATCAATTTTCGCCAGAAAAACCTCCCAATCGTAGTCACCCGCTGCCCAGGCCAATGAACGCCCGGTAATAAAAAACCCTCCATCTGCACAGATAACGATGTCCCGGGCCTCATCATGATAATAACCGTAGTTGCCATGATAGATCCAGGCAAACGAGGAGGTGAATATTAGTGTTAAAACCAACACTGTTAAAAATAGTGAAGTCCTTATCGACATAAATACTCCTAAAGTTGTTATTTTAAATTGCGATTCACAATTTTACCATAGTAAATCAGGTAATATTTCCAGAAAACTAATGTCATACTATTAACATTATAATATCTAAATATAAGCAAAATTAGCAAGCCTAAATTCTTGATACCGCTAATTCTATTTCAATCCAAATCCCCTTTTAACCCACGAAATTTATCCAGTTATTATCTCCAGTTCGAACCTCAATTATCATAGCTTTTTCTTAATGTATCATTAATAAGGCTGTTTAATAGTAAAGTATTCTTGTTCTGCAATATTTTTTCATCTACGGTATTATTATTTCAAGTAATTCAAAGCCTATTAATTATCGATATTTATCTTTTTGCCGGGTGGAGGAAGTACAGGCGGCTTATCCTGGCTTTTGGACTTCTTTTCGATTTCGATTTGAGAGACCAGTATCGAAGGTGATACCGCAGAAACCGGAATATAACCTGATTCCGCTCCGCAGGTGCCATTGAATACCAGATAATCATCGCCGGTAGCTAATATTTTGCTGAAGCTGGTCAACGGTGTACCCACAATATCAACTCCCCGTACAAGCTCGTCAGGTCTGCCATCGGTATATACTCGCCAGACTTTAAGGGGCATTACCTTGAAAGCCTGGGGCAAATATTTCATGGTCATAGTGAAACCGCCTGAAATATCCTCGAAGATCAGACCCCAGTCCTTACCCTGATCCCTGCATTCCTGGATCAGCATTTCCCTTAACTCTGAAAAGGGTAAGGTTTTTTGGGATTCAATTATAAGATTGCCCTGCCGTGAAGTAACCTGGTTTGTATGGTTTCGCCTGCCATGGCCATTTGAGCAGTTAAAGCCCTCCACAAGGCTTCTACTCAATAAAAAATTCTTTAATATGCCGTCTTCTACAACGTTTACTCTTTCTGCCTTTACACCTTCATCATCATACTCATAATAACCCCGTAAAAATGTTTTATCGTAATATTTCAGGGTGGGATCATCATAAACCGAAATGAATTCCGGCAATATCTGTTCTCCCAGTTTCTTGGCGAATGTCTGGCCCTCCTTCTCGGTCTTTTGTCTGTGTCCCTCGATACGATGCCCAAATATTTCGTGGAAAAATACTCCGCTGGCTTTATTCCTCAATATTGCGGGACCCAAATAAGGCTCCACAACAGGAGCCTCCCTTAGCGCTAAAAGGTCCTGGATCAGACTATCAATACTGGCCTCTATCACGGTATCATCAGGAAGCTCCTCCATTCGGGCGGCATCAAAGATTAGATAACGATGAAGATGCATCCCATCATCAGCCTTTACAACCCCAAAAGTAGATAAACGAATATAACTTTGGCCAAAACGCAACCGAGTACCATCCGAACTGACAATGTACTTGTTAATGTTCTCAAGATGCAAGGTTACCCTGCAGTTTAATATTTTTTCATACTTCTTATATACCTGGGAAAATTTCCGGGTTTTTTCCTTCCATAGCTCCTGATCAAAAGACTCCGAGGATAAAGGGCCTAACTCTACCGACGGATCAATCGGACTGAAGTCCGGGGAAGTATCATCTTGTTCTACCTTTACCGCAACGTTGCGCTGCACCTTGATAAATCGTTTTTGTGCAGCCTTGAATTCCTCATCGGTTTTTAGCCATAAAAAACGCCTGACGACCTCCGGAGAACTGTCCAGGGGCATTTCCGTAGGGATCTGGCCGCTGAAATCCAGTAAAGATCCAAAACCCTCTTCCCTTATCTCATGGGTGTTATCGAGATCCATAGAACCCACCCTTACATCCACATCCAGGTAGCGATCATGCCATTCATCACTGCTGATCAGAGCCCCGAATTCAGCCGATACGGACTGCCCTTTCTCTTCAGTAACAGCATAATTCAAAAAATACAATGGGGCATCTCCGGTATCCCTGAGAGCAGCAAACGAACGCTCCAATTCCTCCTCCATTGCTTTCAGAAGGGGGTTCTCAGTATCCGGAAGTGTCGCAGAAGCAGAAAATATCAAAACTAATACAATGCTCAACAGTAACCTTTTTAACATTCTGTTATGCCTCCTTAAATTATATATAATCTTATAATTAAACCACTTTAGCTATTTCAACAACAATAAAGTATTGACAATAGAATTATTATTTGCTATAAATGAAATAAAATATATCCCGCTGGGAAGCTCAATACCGGCATCGTTTCTGCCGTTCCAGATAACCGTATATTGCCCTCCTTCATGTTCTCCTTCCGCTAATTGTTTCACTATTTTACCCTGCAAATTATATATTCCCAGCTTGATGGAGTGCTCTCCGCCGGGAAGAATGTAACAAATTCTGGTGGCCAGGTTAAAAGGATTTGGGAAAGCAGGAAGGAGTTGATATTGTCCGGGCCGATTGTTGGGAGTATCGGCAATTTTCAGGAAGCTGGTGTCGATTCTTACTGCATCTATATACCATCCCAGATCTTCAATTGAATGGTCAGCAGCGAAGGCAAAACGGATCTGGATATAATCATCGGCATAAGGATTAAGATTAATTGTTTCCATGCGCCAGTCTCCGCTTGAATCTCCGAATACCGGGTTACCCCCGAACGTTTCAGGGGTGCTTATTCCATCATAGCCTGACAAAGGGGTGAGAATGTAAATAGAATCGGAAGTGTTAACGAGTTGAATGTTTCCGCCATCTGAATAGGGGGAAGCATCCCCGGCGAAAGCGTACCAATGCCAGAAGGTCAGGGTGAAGTTATCAAATCCGGCAAGCTTTAGTGGGGGTAGGTAAAGAAAATCGCGGGAATTGGGGGGATAGGAATCATTTAGTATGGTGCCCCAGCATTGATCCCCGGAAAAGGGAACGATCCCGTCCGGTGCGCCCCATTGCCAAATTCCATTCAACGTTGTAAAGTCAGCACCGCTCTCAAAATCCCAGAATAACTCCCCTACAATTTCGAAAGAAAGGTAATCAGTTTCCGGATAGCGTGTGGTATTGGGACTCAGGGCGGCATCTGAAGCAGAGATGTAAAAATCAAAGAGGTCGCCCACTTCAGCGGGAGCGTTGATATTAAACAGGTACAGGTCTTCTGTTCGGGAATCAAAAAGGATGGCGTTCTCGGGTCCACGGTTCTTGCGCCAGTAAAGGTAAACTGAAGAACTATCCAGAAGCCAGTTGTCATAGATGTCGGCTTTGACCACGTAGCTGCCGCTTCTGTCCATAGCCTGATAATAAGGCCGCTGAACGACCCTGATTACCGGGGGGGTGGTGTCCGAACCCACCCAAAAAGCAAAACAGGCGTGTGGAGCCCCTTCCGGGCTCACGCTGGCGATACCGGCGCTATCCCTGAAAACCAGATAATAATATACCCTTTCAGCACCTGGTACAGGGGGAATAGCAGCATAATAGGAATCGCTGTAAAACCCGGTGAAAGGAATCGAGTCCGGTGAAAAAAACAGGGAATCCTCGGAGTATATAGCCCAGCTGAGTGAAGGATTAACTGGATTGATTACCGGCAGTACCCTGCAGCGAATGGGAAAGCTATCCCCGCACGCAATAAAAAAGCTGTCCTGCTGATAATATATCCATGGTCCACGGATCATCCGCGGAATTACTGAAAGATCATCTATGTACCACCCGGGCCGGATGGTATTGTCATCACTTCCGAAATGAAACATAAAGGATACTTCAGAGCCCTCGAAGGGTGTGAGATCGAACTGTACCTGATGCCAAAAATCCCCGCCGGTAGTTCCGCTGAATGCAGGTTGATAAGCCAGGATTGAATCGTAAGGGTCTATGATACCCCTGTAACCGTTCTCGGGATAGATTACCCGGAAAGAATCATCATCCACGGAAATAGACAGATTCCCACCGTCCCAGAAGCCCCAGCTTGTAGCCTCGGAGTCGTACCAGTGAAAAAAGGAAACCCGTGGCGAGAAACCACTTGGTAGATAGTATGACGGAGTATAGAGCCGGGAATCGGAAGTATTGGAGTAAGCGGTATCCAGACCTGTAGCCCATACCATGACTCCGGAACGGGCAGAATCTGGTCCGAAACCCGGGATTCCCCATTCCCAATCGTCGTTGATAGCACCGGTTGTGAATAATGAGCCGCTGTCGCTTTCAAAATCAAAAGCGGCATGCAAGAATACATGAATGGTCTGGTCTCCATCATCAGCTCTAAAACGATAATTGCGGATTTCGCTTGCATATCCGGGACAGGCGATGGTTAATCCGATATCGGTGAAAATCGGGATTGATTCTAAAACCACTAATCCAAGGGAATCCCCATCAAGCCTAGAAAGATGATCATCCTGAAAATGGATTTTGGAGAATCGGACCGGTTCACCGCTGTCGAAATCGCGTACCTCCATATTAACGGTAATAGTAGGGAGGATGCTCAGGCTTATATCAATTTCAAGGGCGGTATCCGGAGGCAAATAAACATAAAGTGTTTCGGGATAATACCCGAATTGGGAGAAGGTAATCTGATAGGTAGTATCGGCTTTCAGTATGGCGGAATATTCTCCGCCCGGTGATTCGCAGAAAAAGGTCAGGTAACCCGGTGAAATGTTGATAATTGCGGGTGGGAGGCAGGTCCCCGAGATGGATGAGACTTCTTCCATGGCTAACAGCACGGCTTGGTAGGAATTTAACCGCCCTGCTCCGAATAGGCTGTCCGGTCCTGCTGGGCCCCTGTCCACCGCTGAGGCCTGAATGAATCCTTTTACCTCTTCCGGACTTAGTTCAGGATTGGCCTGAAGCATAAGGGCAACCGTCCCGGTAACATGCGGAGAAGCCATAGATGTCCCGCTGTTATTCCCGTATCCTCCCCCTAATGTGGATGATAGTATTTCACTTCCCGGAGCGCTAATATCCGGTTTAAGGAGTCCGGGGGGATAGGGGTAATCAAAAAACGGTTCGATCTCACCCCAGCCCACCGGCCCGATGCTGGAAAAAGAGGAAAGGCTGTCGATAAATGTAGTAGAACCTATGGTCAACGCTTCCGGGACGTCCCCGGGGGTCCTCATGTTATTGGGTGGCGGTTCGCCAAATGAACGTTCATTACCCGCTGCAATAACCATTACTACACCTGCGGCAACCGCATTGGAGACTACCGTACGCCAGGAGGAACGATCACCGCCATCGGTATAACGCCAACCTATGGATAGATTCATTGCCTGCGCGCCCTCCTGAACCGCATATTGCACTCCCTCCCAGGCATTGGCCTGACGGCCTGAACCCGAACTGGACAATACCTTGCAGACCATTAACCGTGCCTCAGGCGCTACCCCGATATACGTCCCCTGACTACCATCCCCTACAATGCTACCCGCAACATGGGTTCCATGACCCTCATTATCCGCAACCTCTCCGCTGCTGTCAGCAAAATTGTAACCATGCCAGTCGTCCACATAGCCGTTGGAATCATTGTCGATACCATCATAGGGAATTTCACCTAAATTACGCCAGATCTGCCCGAACAGGTCAGGGTGATTGTATCCTACCCCGGTGTCCAGAATAGCTAACAGAACCGATTTTCCCATTAATCCGAGATTCTCCCGGATCTCTAAAGCCTGAATGCGGGTCAAACCCCAGGTAGTGTCAGAAGGAGTCGTCACCGAGAGTAACGCTGGTTGTGGGTGGTCAATGGTTACCTTGCGTATTCCGGGCAATTGTTCAAGCTGTGGAATCCACTCCTCGGGGGAATACAAGGAAATTGCATTGATGATCCATAAACTCCGGATACCCTTGATTATCCCTTCCTGCTCTAATTGCCGCAATGCATAGAAAATAGGAGCCTGGGTATTTTCGGCAATCCCTTTTAATATTGAAATGGCAGAGTCCCTCCGCTCCTCAATGCTAAGAAGCTTGAAAGCCTGTAGGTCATTCGCCTCGGCCTGTTGCTCCATTATTATTATCAGGGGGACAAGCTGGCTGGACGGAGTGGAAACTCGGGTGTGCGAAAAGGGCCCTGCTCCATACCCGTTAAAGCATATTAAGATGATAAATATAAAGGGCAAAAGATAAATATATAGATAGGATTTATTATCAGGCATTTTATACATCAGTCCAATAAATCGAAAAAGTGTTATTTTAATAAGATCAGTTTCTTCTTTAGAAAAATCTCTCCTCCGCGCCTGACCGTACAGTAATATTGCCCTGGTGGAAGGGGAGTTCTATTGTTATAGCTGAAATCCCAGGTAAAGCGGTGTTCGCCCGGCATCAGGAAGCCATCGAACAGGTTGGTGATCCGCTGGCCGATCAGATTGTTGATCTCAACCGAGTATCTATCAGGTTTTTGATTATAGAAGATAATACTGGTTGCAGAATTGAAGGGATTAGGGAATATAAACAATTGATAATGGCAATTTAAAGGGCTCACATCATCAATTGCTGAAACGAAACGTGAGCTTATAAGCAACCAGGAATTGGGATCGATCTCCAGATTGGTTACTTCCTGGTCGAACGGTATAGGGATTATGTTGGTATCGACTGAATCTTCAATCCATAGTGTATCATAGAATATTGAATCTGTCAATTCTATTAATATCTCTATGGGCAAGGTGAATAGGGGAGCATCGTATTGAACCTGAGCGGTAATGATGAGAAGATGGTTGGTCTCGGGGATTGCGGATGGTTGCACCCGGAAGGTATAATCGAATTCAGGAAATCCCTTGTCATAGATCCATTTATCGAAGAACCAGGCGAGTTCGGAGCCATAAAATTCTTCACATATCTCCTGGAAATCTGGGGTAGTAACGGTATGGTATTTAAACCTGATTGCGTATTCCTTTAGGGTTGTGAAGAAGCATGAGTCGCCCATGACGAATCGGAGCATGTGCATGACACAAGGGGCTTTACGGTAAATAGTCACTCCGAGGTAAACCTCCGGGTCGTAGATAGGGAATCGTCCTTCTGAGACCTCGCCATCCCGGTAATCCCAGCGCAGTCTCTGGATGTAGGTCAGGGCGTCATCCCACCCGTTGAAATATTCCTCCATCAGCACTTCAGAGTAAACGGCGAATCCTTCGTTAAGCCAGAAATCCCGCCAGTCTTCAAGCCCTATAGCATCGCCGAACCATTGATGGGAGAGTTCATGGCCGAACAGGTATTCATAAGTGCGGTGTCCGTCTATAAGATACTGGTCCAGGGAGACCATGGTTTGGTGCTCCATTCCGCCCCCTACTCCGGGTGCTATATTTATGCCATATTTGTCGAAGGGGTAAGGGCCGAACAATGATGAGAAGAATTCGATCAATTCCGGGGTTCTGCCCAGATCATACAGGGCATTTGCGGCATTATCCGGAAAGACATAATAATATATCGGCAGGGTATCCAGGGTATCTACCAATAAATGGTATTGGGAGATGGAAAAGCAGATATTATAGGTACAGATGGGGTGATTCTCCTGCCAGTGGAAGATTCGTTTATCGATCTCAACATCGATTGAATCGGAAATCAGTTTTCCGTTGGAAGCCACCGTATAGTCGGAGGGTACTGTTGCTATGGCTTCGTATAGTGCCCGGTCGCCGGGGTGGTCCACGCAGGGAAAGAAATATCGGGCGGTAGAAGCCCAGAAGAGTGTTGTGAATACATAGTCCATGTACATATTTCGGTAACGGTTATACCCATCGGAAGGGGTGCCGTGATACCAGACTGAAAGCTCTAAATATGTTAATTCGGGAATGCTGCCGGGCAAAAAAATATAAAGTACCTCGCCGGTATGCAAAAAGCTTAGGTCTGAATCCTCCATTTTAATGCTGTCAACAACCATGTCCACCAGATCCAGCTTTATGGTGTCCAGCTCAGCCAGAGTACCTAGTGAAATCTTCAATTCAGCCTGGATCTCTTCGGACGGGATTAAGAACTCAATATTGAAATCATATTTGATAATATCGTAGAGGGTAAGCGGTTCCACGCAGGATTCGGTGGGATTGGTAAACATGGTTTCTTTATTATTAACGGGCATAATTTCCTTGTGGGGGTGAATCGCGTTGCCGGCAGCCCATCCTGTGGCAAATATTAGAAGTAGAATATAGAAGGATTTCTTATAATATTGCATAGTTTCCATTGCCTAAAATACCTTATGTCAAATGATATTTAATATTATATAAAAGTCAATAGATTATTATTCTTAATAATTATCGAAAAATCCCTGTTGACACCTGATTCAATTTAATTAATTTAAAAACTTTAATTCTAATCGGATCTTACCGAATTTTGAACAAGGGCAAGTTCTGATCAATAATTAATATAGAGGAGCATCAAATGAGTGGTGTATTCGGAGTAATTTCGAACAGGGATTGTGCTCGGACCCTTTTTTACGGCGTGGATTATCATTCTCACCTGGGTACTGAATACGGGGGGATCGCTGTATTAAACGATACGTTCTACCGGCAAATTCACCGGATCAACCAGGGCCAGTTCAAATCCAAGTTCTGTGATGATTATCAGGCCATGAAGGGCAACCGGGGTATTGGAGTGATCAGCGACCAGGAGGTGCAGCCTATATTTTTGAACTCCAAATTTGGACCGTTTTGCCTCGTCACAGTGGGGTTTTTGGAAAATATCCGGGAACTTTCCGATGAACTTATGAGGCATGGTTTTTCGTTCAGTGAAATTGGTGATGGTTTAGTGAACACAACTGAATTGATAGCCAAGCTGATAAACCTGGGCGATAGTCTTGTGGATGGTATAGAGCAAATGTTTGAGAAGATAAAGGGTTCCTGCTCCTTGTTGCTTTTAAATAATGAAGGGATCTATGCTGCCCGTGACCGCCTTGGTTATACCCCTCTTGCCGTAGGGAAGGGTGAGGAAGGCTGGGCTATAGCTTCGGAGACCGCGGCATTTCCCAACCTTGATTTTAATCTGGTAAAGCATTTGGAGCCGGGGGAGATAGTGCTTCTCCACGAGGGTGGAATGGATATGCTTCGTCCTGGCCGGAAAGATAACCAGATTTGTTCATTTTTCTGGATTTATACCGGTTTTCCGGGTTCCAATTATGAGGGCAATAATGTAGAGGTGGTAAGGGAGCGGTGTGGCCGCGCGCTTGCCCGAAGGGACCGGGATATACAGGCTGATCTTGTATCAGGCGTGCCGGATTCCGGACTCGCCCACGCTTTGGGCTATGCGATGGAATCGGGAATCCCATTTCGTCAGCCACTTGTCAAATATACACCGGGATACGGCAGAAGTTATACACCGCCTGCCCAGGAAACCAGGGACCTCATCGCTCGAATGAAATTGATACCCATCGGCGAAATCATCAAGGATAATCGTATTGTGATTCTGGATGATTCCATAGTAAGGGGTACTCAGTTAAAAAATTATACCATTAGCAAACTCTGGGATTGCGGAGCTAAGGAGATCCATGTCCGCCCGGCATGTCCCCCCCTGATGTTCCCATGCCGTTTTAATCGTTCTATCCGGAGCATTCACGAGTTGGCTGCCCGAAAAGCTATCAAGGCCATTGAAGGGCATGACCTGGAGGATGTCTCAGAATATATAGATGCCGGTTCCGCTAAATATCAAAAGATGGTAGATTGGATAGCTAAAGACCTGAACGTGACTACGCTCCGCTATCAGACCCTGGAAGATATGGTTGAGGCTATCGGTTTGCCCGAAGAAAAACTCTGCTTGTATTGCTGGAATGGTAAATGCCCGGGGAAAGCCAGCGGATAGGTACAACCCCAGGTTGTAGGTTATTAAACGGGTTAAAAATATGATAAAGCAGAATTTAGGTAAAAGGATACAACGATTTGTTCATAAATCTATCATTATATTAAACGGGGAATAATCCTGTCTGTAAAAATTACCTGTTCTCCAGAGCCTCGATTCGTTCAAAAAGTATCTCGATTTGTTTATCTTGAGCTTCAATCTTTTCCCGTTGAAGCTCTGAAAATGCATGTTGCTCCTGAATCGCCTGGACCAGGACAGGAACTATTCTGGCGTAATCGATTGCCCAAAATGCCTCGTTTTCGTTCTTGGGTTTTGAGACAACTTCGGGGATGATTTCATACAAATCCTGCGCAATAAAGCCGGGTTCCTCCATTCCCTTCCCCAAAATCGGAACACCTGTTTCTAAATCCTCGGCGATATGTTTGGTGAATAAAAGAGGCTTCATCTCAATGACCTGCTCTAAACCGTATGGAATTTTCCTGATGTCGGTTTTAATTCGGCTGTCACTGCTGTAATAAGTACTGTTAACGTATATACCCGTCTGGGTAATAGTCAGTGCTGGAGTAGTCGTGTTGTAGATACCCCAATCGGTACCGCAGGCGAAATGCAATTTGCCATGTGTCCAGCCCTCGATAGGGAATGTGGAATAGATAAGATATCCGGTATGGTTGTCATGTTCTCCACCGTAATAGGTATCGGAGGCTATCTGTATGCTTCTTTTAACGCCATCCGCAGATGCTATTGCATTTCCGGAGCCCAGAGCAAATCCTCCTTCGACTTGCAGTCTTGAGCGCAGGTCATTTGTACCAATTCCCACCTTGGCGGTCTCAGTAGCACTGTTTTGTCCATTGATGCTACCCAGTATAATGGTATTGTCCTGGGTTGCATAAGCCCTGTATCCTAATGCTGTAGCGTAATTTCCACTAATTTCACTATAAGCTCCAATACCTACGGAGCCGTTGATGTTAGTTCCGGAGCCGGCATCAGAGTAATGGCCAATGAATACGTTTTGCGATCCTGAATGGGGGAGGCTGTAAGTACTGAATCCAATGGCGACATTATAGTCCCCTGAGGTAGGATTGAACATCGCCCATTTGCCAATGGCGACATTCCCGTTTCCACCGGGAAAAGGCCCTCCACCAGCTGCGCCATAACAGTAAAGGGCATTATAACCGACCGCTGTGTTGGAGCTTCCAGACTGCATGAAATAACCAGCTCTTCTTCCCAAAAAGGTGTTCTCGCTCCCGGACAAAAGATAGTATCCGCTTTCGGTTCCGGAGAATTGATTGGCCGTGCCGGTGGAGATTGCGTTACCCGCCAGATATCCATAGGTTGTATTATCGGTTGAAATCCTACCGGCCTTCTGATTGTTGATCCTTATATTAAAAGGAACATTGTCCGTTGTACCGATGAAATTTGTACCATCGATAGTGCCTGTATTTCCGTCGAGCGACCATGCTGTGGATGGGCTGCCCGATATAGTTGTACGGGTGATATTTCCGTCCTCGTCGATAGTCAGATGGGAACCGGAACCGCTAATCCCGGCGAAGCGAACGCTGCCTGTCGTATGAAGCTGGGCGCTCGGGTTTGTTGTGCCAATGCCCACATAACCATCACCAGAAATTCTCATCCTTTCGGTAAGTGCGCTACCGTACGGTTTGGAATAAAACTTCAAATTTGCCTTGCTATCATTGGAAGAAGTACCCCAGTCCCTCTCGGACGCGCTTTCTATTTTAGCGGCGATATGTCCCGAATAAGGAATGCCGCCTCCTGAAAAGGTGATATAGCCGATTACATCATCAGTCTTTACGGCCTCCGGACTGGCCAAAGTCCCCCTGTTTCTGCTTAAAGTGATGTTCGATCCGAGGGTGGGATAGGTGCTGCAATAGGTATGAATAGCCATCTTTGCCTGAATATCGTTTTTTATATCAATAATGTTTACCACGGGGGTAGTGCCAGAACCCATAATATTCAAATATGCACTATCGTTGACCCACTTAAAGTTGTTCGTCCCTCCAAATGTGCCGCTGTTGTTGAACTGGACATTTCCATAATCACCGCCGGGAATTCCTGATCCACCAGATGGTATTTCCCAGGTGCCGTTATAAGAAAGAAATTGGCCTGAAGCGCCTATTGAAGTGGGAAGATCAAAGCTTCCGGAACGGATATTATCCGCCTGCATTGTTCCGTTAACTTCAAGTTTATAACCGGGTGTTGATGTACCTATACCTACTTTACCGGATGGCATGGAATACATATCATCACCGGACACCTGCCAGTCATCGTCAGATGCGCTTCCCCCACCGATGGCATGATACGCGGTATCGGCATAGATAGACCTGAAGGAGTAGCTAACCGTCGCCAAGGTCTGCCGGGGATCCATTTCACCATCTGTGTCCACCTCTAAAGCCAGCCAGTAAGGCATATTGAACTTAAGGGTATCTCCGCCGTTAATACTCAAATCCAGTTGTACATCGAACAGACCCTTGTCAATATAGACCGTTTTGGTCTCATGCCATAGGGGCGTTCCGCCAGTCTCGGTTGCATATAAGCGGAAGTCGATATTTGCGTAACCTTCAAGGGCTACTCCGGAGGGATTGGTCAGTTTGCCCTGATAGTTGATTGATCGGGGCACCTGGGCCGATGCTGTGATCGTTACCAGCAATAAAAAGATTGCATATATTGTGCGAATTGTATTCATGGTTAATCTCCTATCCGATAGTTGTAAATAGCATTATTTGACAATAGTGTCTTAATTTAAACGGTAATACTGAAAATGCAAATAAATTTGTTTACGGGTACTGCCCAATCCACCTCTATCCCACCACTAAATTAGGCTCTCTTTTAATACCATCAAAATCATTTGTTAAAAATCAAGAATTATTGAAATAAGGTAATAAAGCTGTTGTAATCAGAATTGAGGCTACTACCTATATTGAGCGGTAACTATAAAAAAACAACAGCGAAACCCCCCGGTTTATTCTAAATTTTGGTTTTAAAGAACTAACCCTAAACAAGAAGATTTCACCCAAATGGTGGAAACAAAATATGATATAGTAGATAAAAAAGCGATCAGTTATAGCAAAAACCTGCGAAAATTATATTAAAGATAAAATAAAACAAAATTAAAGTATGAATAAAATCTCAATTCGGGCCTGAGTGGCCGGGGTTTTCATGACCGGGGATCCGGTAGTCTTCTTTAATTACGATTATAAACCTATATATTCAAGACAACAGATTTGCACAGGTATTCTTGAAAAATATAAATTCGTTGACAACCGTGTGTCAGAGAATATATTTATTGCCCTATAAATTAATCAATAGGATGGCTTATGAGGTCGGATTTAGCGGTTGTTAATATATCACAGTTGGTTACTCTCGATTTCCGGGAGGGTAAAGAGCCTTTAAGGGGGAAAGAACTTTCCCAGATCGGTGTTATCCGGAATGGGTTTTTGCTTATTAAAGATGGGAAAATCCTTGATTATGGATCTTCTGACAAATTCAAAGGCAGATTCGACGCCGATATTATTATAGACGGAACTGGTAAAGTAGTTACTCCGGGCTTGGTGGACCCTCATACCCACCCGATATTTAACCGTTCCCGGGAAAATGAATTCAGGATGAAAATCGAAGGGAGCAGTTATATGGAAATTGCCCGTCAGGGAGGGGGTATAAACTCTACGGTGCGATCTGTACGGGATGCTTCATTGGAAGAACTGGTCAATTCAGGCAAAAAACATCTGGATTGGATGCTCCAAACAGGGACCACTACTGCGGAGGCAAAAAGCGGCTATGGACTTTCTGTCGAATCAGAGATAAAACAGCTGAAAGTGATCGAGATCCTTAATCAAGAGCATCTTATAGATTTAGTGCCCACTTTTCTGGGTGCTCATGAGATACCCCCTGAATATACAAATAAAAAGGCAAAATATATTGATATAATTGTAACAGAAATGTTACAATCTGTCATGGAAAAAGGACTTGCTGAATATTGCGATGTATTTTGCGAAAAGGGTGTTTTCGAATTAGATGACTGCCGGCGGATTTTGGGAAGAGCCAGGGAACTGGGCTTTAAGCTTAAAATGCATGCGGATGAGTTTGAACCACTGGGTGGAGCGGAACTGGGAGTAGAACTTGAAGCAGTCAGCGTGGATCACCTCCTGGCGGTCTCTGAGTCCGGCATTGAAAATTTAGGAAAATCTGACACTATTGCCGTTATGCTTCCCGGAACAAGTTTCTTTCTGGACCTTAAAAAGTATGCTCCTGCCCGTAAATTAGCGGAAGCGAATGCAATTATTGGACTGGCTACTGATTTTAACCCGGGCTCATCTCCCACTACCAATATGCAGTTGATCCTTTCACTGGCTTGTATCAAGTTAAAGCTGTCTCCCGCCGAAACCCTTGCAGCCGCTACCCTTAATAATGCCTTTGCCGTAGGAAAGGGTTTTGATCGGGGAAGCATCTCACCTGGAAAAATCGCCGATATTTTAATATGGAATGTTGACAACTTCGAAAAAATTCCCTATTATTATGGTGTTAATCTTTTGGATAAAGTAATTAAAAGAGGACAAATAGTGGTTAACAATGCGGCTATTTAGATGTAGGTTGGCTTTAGTTATTTTCATGACGATCTTTTACATGATTTCGGGATGCTGGTATTACTCTTTTACGGACAAGGCATATTCACACCTTAAGACCACTTATGTAGCGCCTTTTGAGAACGAGACCAGCGAATATGGAATTGAGATAACCCTGAACGAGAAGGTAATTAATGCACTTGTTGGAGGACATCAATTCAGCATCGAATCTGATGAACTGGCGGATTCAAGGTTTGAAGGAAAGATACTGGATGTTATTCGGGAAGCTTATTCCTACAATCAGGAGGAGCAAGTTGAACTTTACCGGGTGAAGATAATCGCCCAGATCACTTTTTATGATAAAATAAATAACCAGCAGTTGTGGCAAAAACGTTTGGATGGCTGGGGCACCTATTCTCCCGAAGCAAGTGATGATGTCGCCCGGGAAGACGCCCTCGAAATGATAGCTGATAAAATTATTGAGCAACTTCAAAGTTAAGACTGGAGATAGGATGGAAAAAAATACGGTGTTTGAACGATTAGTGGATAAGATTAAGAAACACGAAGCATTGGTAGGGATCGTTGGACTGGGTTATGTTGGTTTACCTCTGGCAGTCGAATTTGGGAAAGCGGGTTTTAAGGTACTTGGGTATGATGTCAGTAAAAATAAGGTGGATCTTATTAACTCCGGGGTATCTGATATCATCGACGTAGAGTCCAAGGATGTAGAAGAGCTGGTTGCAAGTGGATTGCTTAAAGCTTATGATGATTACCATATATTTAAGGATGTGGACTGCGCGGTGGTATGTGTGCCAACTCCACTTAATAAAACAAAGGATCCCGATGTATCATATATTCTGGATGCTTTTGAAAAGGTAAAGGAAACTTTGCACCCGGGGGAATTTATTGTTCTGGAAAGCACCACTTACCCGGGTACCACTGAGGAACTTTTAAGTCCTATGCTGGAAGAAACCGGATTAAAAGTAGGAGAGGATTTTTTCCTGGCGTTCTCCCCGGAGCGCGTGGATCCCGGCAACCCCGTTTATAAAATAAAAAATACCCCCAAAGTAGTTGGTGGAATTACCCCTAAATGTACTGAAATTGCAGCGGTTTTCTATGATGAATCCATAGATACGGTCGTTCCTGTTTCCTCTACCCGCGCCGCCGAAATGGTTAAATTGCTGGAAAATACCTTTCGCAGTGTGAACATTGGATTGGTTAATGAAGTAGCCCTGATGTGCGACAAATTAAAAATCGATGTCTGGGAGATTATCGAAGCGGCTTCCAGCAAACCCTTTGGTTTTATGCCCTTCTATCCCGGACCCGGATTAGGAGGCCACTGCATCCCCATCGACCCACATTACCTTTCATGGAAACTGAAAGCCCTGAACTACTATGCCCGTTTTATCGAGTTAGCCGGTGATATAAACTCCAATATGCCTTATTATGTGGTCAATAAATTAACTGAATTATTGAACCGCAACGGAATACCCCTCACCGGGTCAAATATACTACTGTTGGGTATCGCTTATAAGGCGGATATCTCCGACGTGCGCGAATCTCCAGCCCTGGGAATTATCGAAATTCTGGAAGAAAAGGGCGCTAAAGTCCATTATAACGATCCTTTTGTCCCTTCTATAAAATGGAAGGAGCAAATACTGAAGTCACAGGAGCTTAACCGCGAGAGTTTACAGAACAGTGATTGCGTGATAATCGTGACTAATCATAAATCATACGATTATCAATGGATAGTCGATAATAGTAAACTGGTTTTTGATACCCGGAACGCTACCAGGCATATTATAGCCAAACATGTAAAGCGTTTGGGGGCATATTAACCGTGAGAATATAAGTAACTGAGCCTGAATGAAAAAATGAGATTAAATGTCAATCCAAACCGGATGCAGCTTCTTCGGTTAAAGAAGAGACTGGTATTAGCCCAAAAAGGGCATAAGCTCCTTAAGGACAAGCAGGATGAATTGATGAAACAATTCATTGAGTTGATCGATCGCCTGAAGGGTTTTCGCAAAAATGTTGAAGATAGCTATTTAAAAGCGCTGCATCGTTTTACAATTGCAACAGCTCCCTTGAACCGTGAAGAAATCCAGGAGGCCTTCTTGTTACCGGCTTTGAAGTTTAATCTGAAAGTAACTGAAAAGCAGGTGATGAATTTGAGAGTGCCTTCTTTTCAACCGGAATTCGAAGGAGACCTTGTTTCTTATGGTTACAGCAATATGCCCGGTGATGTGGATTTCGCCTTGGAAGATCTCCGGGAATCACTGACTATGATGATCGAACTTGCTGAAAGTATGAAGAAGCTGGAACTTTTAGCTGATGAAATTGATAAAACCAGGCGCAGAGTAAATGCCCTTGAGTATCTGCTCATTCCCAATATTCGGGAGACCATCCGTTATATTACAATGAAATTAGAGGAACTCGAAAGGGGGAACCTGACCCGTTTGATGAAGGTAAAAGATATGCTTGAACAAAAGGAGGAAAAAGAAAGGGCAGATCGCAGATCTAAGAGGGAAGCAGCTGGTTTGTAACAAAACCATAACTTGAAAAAAAAGATATGATATCTCTGAATGTTAATAGTTGCTAAATTTATTATTATCCGGGAGGTAAGATGATAAAGATAGAAAATATATTATTCCCCACCGACTTTTCCGAGCACTCCAAGATCGCCCTGGAATATGCTGTGGATTTAGCCAGGCAGTACAATGCCAAGTTGTATATTCAGCATGTTTTTGATGAAAATATTCTGGACCCCTTCTTCTTTTCCGAGGGCGAAAATTCAGCCCGGTATTTCGAACAGGTTGAGAAGAAATTCATGGATATGATCTCCCAGTTCCTGAAGGGAGAAAACCTAAAAGAAGTGAATTTTCAGCCTATCCTGTCCAATGGCACACCATCTGCTGAAATTGTTAAATTTGCACGGAATAACGATATTAACCTGATTATTATTGCTACTCATGGCCGCACCGGTTTGTCCCATTTCCTGATGGGAAGTACCGCGGAACGTGTAGTACAAAATGCCCCCTGCCCGGTTCTGACCATCCGGCATCCCGAGTTTAAACTTACAGAGATTTAAGCTGATACAATTGGCCTTCAAGCTCTTCTATGCTCAATCCCTCTCTGACTGGCGAGAAGCATTGCCACCAAAAAGAATTTCCGACTCTATTGGTGGAGATGAGATAACTCTAATTAGGATTATCCCGTTTAATGCAGTTGCAATTAACTATAATGCCTGAAATATCGAAAAACAGAATATTTGAATATAAACTTCAGAATAAAATTTGCATTTTTT
>JAFGGQ010000167.1 GCA_016930435.1 bacterium | reverse complement strand
CCACCATCCCCTCCATCAGGGCCGCCTTTGGGACGTGAACGCTCATGGTGAAAACTGGAGCAGCCATTTCCACCATCGCCAGCTATAACGGTTATTTTAGCACGATCAATAAACATAATTAATAGAATTGAACTTGTCAAAATCAGTTATTATAATTTATCCCTGTCTATACTTTTCTTCAACAATAATTCAAGCAGCCTCTCCAGGGTCGAGATCGAAACATTCCGCCTCAGATAACCCTGCATTGAAATAGAGATCTGCCCAGTTTCTTCGGAAACTACTATGACTATGGCATCTGTAGATTCGGTCAAACCTACAGCAGCCTTATGACGCATACCCAAGGTCTTTTGATAACGGGGATTCTCGGTTAGAGGCAAGGTGCAGCCGGCAGCCATTATCCGGTCACGCTGAATGATCACCGCTCCATCATGAAGTGGTGAATTAGGATAGAAAATAGTAGTTAGAAGGTCCGGATTAAGATCAGCATTAAGGGTTTTCCCTGTCTGGATAAAGCCCCCCAACCCGATCTCCCGCTCGATCACGATCAAAGCCCCGATGTTGCGGTTGGTAAAAAAGCGCACAGCGTCAACTATTTTGTTCGCGATGCGGGACTCCTTGACCGGGAAAAAACGCCTCACGATTGGATTCGTCCCCAACCGTGCTAATATATTCCGTAACTCCGGCTGGAAAAGTATCAGAAATACTATTACCCACGCGGTGCCCAATTTCCCCACCAGCCATTGCAGGGTTTCCATCCGAAGCCAGGTAGAAACAAATGCAATGATCAGGATTATCCCCAGACCAATAAGCATCTGAATAGCCCTTGTCCCCTTCATGATCCTGATCAGCTGATAGAATATTACCGCAACGATGATTATATCCAGCAGATCGAAAAGGGTTATTTCGATAAAGAATATCTTAAGAAATTCCATGCAATAAATATGGTAATTACAGGAAAAATGACAAGGAAAAAAATTTTAGAGCAAAGTTAAGCATCATAGAGCTGATTTTTAATATTGAAGAGCACTTTAAAAAACTGCATTACTTTTTTAACATCATGAACCCTTAGAATATCGACTCCGGCCAAAGCTAACCAGGCAAAGGTCGCCATTGACCCGGTTTCTCTCTGCCGAGGGTCGGGTTCATCCAGCAGTTGACCAATAAAGGATTTACGGGAAGTACCATACAAGAGTGGCTGACCCAGATCCTCGAAGAACCCGGGATTAGCGACTAATTTCAGATTATCTTCCAACCTTTTTCCAAAACCGATCCCGGTATCCAAGATTACATTATCCCTATTCACATCTATCCGGTCACAATATTCAAGTCGTTCCAGGAAATACTCTTTAATCTCTTGAAGCACATCGACATAGAAAGGTTTTTTTTGCATATTCCGGGGGGTTCCCTGTATATGTGAAACAATCACCGGGCAGTCGTATTTGGCTAACAAGGGTCCCATATCCGAATCGAAAGTCAATCCGCTTATGTCATTAACCATATTTGCGCCGGCATTCAGGGCTTGTTTTGCAACCTCTGCTTTATATGTATCGATGGAAATGGTTACATTAGACCGTTTGCGCAGTGCCCGGATAAGGGGTATAGTCCTACCCGCTTCATCCTGCAGGCTGACCGGCTCTGAACCCGGGCGGGTG
Source organism: bacterium (assembly GCA_016930435.1). Lineage (GTDB taxonomy): Bacteria > UBP14 > UBA6098 > JAFGQG01 > JAFGQG01 > JAFGGQ01. The sequence continues at coordinate 4,865 of JAFGGQ010000167.1, read as the reverse complement.
GACTCACCGCCGATATCGATGATATAAGCACCCGCCTCGACCATATCGAGGCAATGTTCAAGGGCTTTTTCTTGATCAAAAAATACCCCACCATCCGAGAAAGAATCGGGTGTAAAATTCAGGATACCCATAAGTAGTGGGGGGTCAAGCCTTTTGCGGCGCTTCTTTAGCTTCTCCAGAATCATTGGGTTTTGCTATTCCCATAATTTCATCGATTTGATCGGCGTCTAAGATTTCCTGTTCCAGCAGTGCTTCCGCCAGTTTATGGAGTACTTCCAGATTCTCCTTTATCAAGCTTAACGCTTTATCCAGCGCATTAGTGACCAGCCGCTTTATCTCTTCATCTACAAGCAGGGCGGTTTGTTCACTTACCCTTCGGCCCCTGACCAATTCACGGCCCAGAAAGACCTCTTCATCCGTTTCGGAGACATCCAGTGGGCCCAATTTTTCGCTCATGCCCCATTGGGTTACCATTTTCCTGGCCAATTCAGTAGCCTGTTGAATATCGTTCCCTGCCCCGGTGGAAATGTCTTTAAATACCACTGTTTCAGCGGCCCGGCCACCAAGGAGGTGAACCAGCTTGGCTTCAAGGTAGGTTCTGGGATAGATCCAACGGTCATTCTGGGGCAGGTAATGTGTAACTCCAAGTGCTAAACCCCGGGGAATTATGGTTACCTTGTGCACCGGATCGGAACCCGGAATCAATTTACTCACCAGAGCGTGACCGGCTTCATGATAGGCAGTAATCTTTTTTTCTTCGGGCATAATTACCATAGACCTTCGTTCTGCGCCCATCATTACCTTGTCTTTGGCCTCTTCGAAGTCGATCATATCTACCTGGTTTTTATCCTTTCGGGCTGCCAGCAATGCAGCTTCATTGACGATGTTAGCCAGGTCTGCGCCTGAAAGTCCGGGTGTCCCTTTGGCTAATAGTTTAAGGTCCACATCTTCGGAGAGCGGGATCTTTGCGGTATGCACCTTAAGTATTCCCCACCGTCCCCTAACGTCCGGCCGGGGGATAATTATCCTGCGGTCGAAGCGGCCCGGTCTCAGCAACGCCGGGTCGAGAACATCCGGGCGGTTGGTGGCAGCCAGCATTATCACTCCCTCATTGGGTTCGAAACCATCCATCTCGGAGAGCAATTGATTAAGGGTCTGCTCACGTTCGTCGTGGCCCCCTCCTAATCCGGTGCCTCGTTGTCTCCCCACCGCATCAATCTCATCGATAAAGATAATACAGGGACTGTTCTTCTTCCCTTCCAAAAACAGGTCTCTTACACGGGATGCGCCTACTCCTACGAACATCTCAACAAAATCAGAGCCGCTCATGGAAAAAAAAGGGACTTCCGCTTCGCCGGCAACGGCCCGTGCCAGGAGCGTCTTACCGGTGCCCGGTGGACCTACCAATAAAACCCCTTTGGGAACCTTACCACCCAAACGGGAAAACTTCAGGGGATTCTTAAGATATTCAATGATCTCCTCCAGGTCCTGTTTGGCTTCCTCTACCCCGGCGACATTATCAAAAGTAACCTTGGTGCGGTCCGGAGAAATGGTCTTGGCGCGGCTTTTGCCGAAACTGAATATCCCTTTCTGACCGCCGCGCATCTGGCGGATCATTCCAAACCATAAAAACACCAGCAGTAACCAGGGCAGTACACCGATCAATATCTGAAGCCAATTGGAAGTAACCTTCCGTGCATTCACCGAAATGCCCTTTCCCTTTAGTTCCCTGACCAGATCCGGATCATCAAAAGGGATGTGCAGTTTGAACTTATCCAAAGTAACCGAACGACCATCAATGTTCAGGCTGACTTCCTTCCGAAGTTCACCTGTGATATCTTTTTCCTCGAAAACTATACTTTCGACGGTACCCTCCTCAACCAGGTCCATGAACTGTGAATAGGTTATCTCCGGTTCGGTTTTCATCTGAGAGAAATATTGCGCAAAGATGATCACTACCGCCAGGATGACCAGCCAAACGATCAAGCTCTTGGTCCAGCCTTTCCATTTGTTTTGGTCGGAGGGAATTTTATTATCAGGTTTATTTGTATTCATTAAATCATGGGATTTTGGAAAACCCCAGACTCCTTTTTTAAAGGTTAATTTTATTCCTCGGGTTCTTCTTCTCTGAAATACCCTACTTCAACCTCCATTTCCATCTCGCTGTCCCGCTTGCATTCCAAACATAATTCTGCATAAGGTATTGCTTCCAGTCTCTTCTGATCGATAGGTTTCCCACATTTACTGCATTTACCGAATTTGCCTTTTCTGAGGCGCATAAGGGCCTCATCGATCTGGTAGAGTATCTCCCCTTCCATAGTCGCCAGATTATAGGTTTGTTCCTGCTCGATTGAATCGGATACCCGGTCCGCGGGATGGGTAGTTATAGAAGAGATCTCACCGGTGCGTTCCTGCAGCGAACCCGATTGGGAAACAGCCTCCAATTCGGTTATATCCTCCAGGATCTCCTGCCTTTCTTTTAATAAGAGATCCTCGTACTTCTTAAGTTCATCCTTTTGCATCAATTGACCTTCCTTTTTAATCCCTATTTTCCTTTTTAAAATCATTTTACCCGAAGACTTTCAAGGAAATTGCAGCTGGTTCCCCATTGATATTCCATTCTTCTTTCCATTGCGCATCCCGGAGTTCCCCTTGCTTTATTTCCTCGGTTAAGGTTTCGTTCTTAATATAATCACCATGAATTTCCAATGCCCGTTGTATTTTCATAGTGGAGATCAACCCCACCACAATGCGGTCAGTCACCTTAAAATCAGCATTCTTCCGTGAGTTCTGGATCTTATTGACGATCTCCCGTGCAAAACCCTCGTTGATCAGTTCATCATCTAATTCGGTATTCAGGCCTACTACCAATTCGTTTTCTTCCACAATGGTATATTGTGGTGAATATTGGGTTCCAAAAATGACCAGGTCTGAAGTCAATTGAAGCTGCTTCTCTTCCACGGTCACTTCCAATTCACCCTTTTCTTTTAAATGGGATAGATCTCCGGGGGATAATCGCTTGATCAATTCTGCTATTTTGGGGGCTTCTCCGCCGAATTTTGGTCCGAGTTTTTTGAAATTGGGATCGCCTTTAAGGTCCATCAGTTTACTTTGATCAGCGGTGATCTCGATATCCTTAATATTGATCTCTTTCCTTATAATATCTATTATTTCTTCTCCCAGTTTTCTATTGCTTTCAACTACGATCGCTTTTCGGAGGGGCTGTCGTATCTTTAACCGGGCTTTGTTTCGGGCTGCCCGTAAAGAGGCAGTGATCTCTATTGCGAATTTCATCTCTTCTTCAAGGGATAAGTCAATGTAGTCGTCTGAATACGCAGGGAAATCCGCAAGGTGAACGCTTTCCGGATAACTCAGTTCTTTGTTGACGGTTAGGCTTGACCAGTACCATTCGGCGGTCATTGGGACAACGGGTGCGATGAGTCTGGTTATCTCAAGCAGACATTTCCAGAGGACGTAAAAAGCGGCATATTTGCTTTCATCGAATCCGGAGATCCAAAAGCGCCTTCGATTACGCCTGACGTACCAGTTGGAGAGATCATCGATAACGAAATCGTTGATACGGCGAATGGTTTTTGTTATCTGGTAATCCTCCATACCGGTTTCCACTGCTTTGATCAGGGAATTTAACCGGGAGAGAATCCACCGGTCGATCAGTTCCAGCTTAACTTCGTTCAATTCCCGATCGGGTTTGAAATCATCGATATTAGCGTACATGGAGAAAAAGGAGTAAACGTTTTTAAGGGTTCCGAAAAGCTTCCGGGAAACCTCCCCTATCACCTCTTCATCAAACTGGATAGGCAGCCATGGTTGGCTTACTGATACAAGGTACCAGCGCAGAGGGTCCGCGCCATACTGTGAGATGATCTTGAATGGGTCAGCGGCATTTCCTCGTGAGCCGCTCATCTTCTGGCCGTTTTTGTCCAAAATCAGGCCATTGACCATTACCCTTTTATACGAGGACTCGCCTGATATGAATGTTGAGATTGCGAGTAGTGTATAGAACCATCCGCGGGTCTGGTCCAGGCCTTCACAGATGAACTCTGCGGGGAAGCGCTTATCCCAGTTCTCCTTTTCTTCGAAGGGGTAATGATATTGGGCATAGGGCATTGCTCCGGAATCGAACCAGCAGTCGATGATCTCCTTTACCCGGGTCATATCCTCTCCGCATTTGGGGCATTTCAGGATTATTTCATCGACGAATGGGCGGTGCAGGTCCAGGTCGTCGGGCAGGGGTTTTCGTGCCATCTCCCCAAGTTTCTTGATACTCTCGATACTTTCCTTGTGTTCGCACTTTTCGCATATCCAGATATTAAGTGGCGTTCCCCAGAAGCGTTCCCGTGATAGCGCCCAGTCAACATTATTCTCCAGCCATTCTCCGAAACGCCCTGCACCGATCTGGGGAGGAAACCAGGTCATCCTAATATTTTGCGCAAGCATTTTATCCTTGTAATCGGTAGTCTTGATGTACCATGAAGCCCGGGCATAGTTCAGCAAAGGTGAGTCGCAGCGCCAGCAATGGGGGTAAGAGTGAACGACCATCTCCTTCCGGAAAAGCAGGCCGCGGTCATCGAGGTCCTGGATAATAAGGGGGTCGGCTTGTTTGAATGTTTTTCCGGCGAAGGGAGTGGCTTCGGGCTTGATATGCCCCTCCTCGTCCACTAATTGGACTACCGGAAGGCCATACTTTTTCCCTTCCTGAAAGTCCTCGGCGCCAAATGCCGGGGCGATATGCACGATCCCGGTACCGTCCTCAACGGTAACATAATCGGCAAGGATCACATAATGCTTTTTTTCTTTGTCCTGGGAATAGTTGTAAAGCGGTTCGTACTCAAGGTCTTTGAGCT
>JAFGGQ010000166.1 GCA_016930435.1 bacterium | reverse complement strand
TTAATTTTAACCACGGAATATGGAGGCAGAATGATTACCCGGTGTCCGATATGTGAGGGGAAACTCGAGATAACAGGCGTTCATTGTAAAAAATGCGGAACTACCATTTCAGGTCATTTTCCGATGAGTGATTTAATGGATTTGACTTCGGAGCAGATGGAGTTTATGAAGGTGTTCATAAAATGCCGCGGGAACATCAAGGAAGTTGAGAAAGAGTTAAACATTTCATATCCCACGGTAAGAAGCAAACTTGATGATCTGATCAGGGCATTAGGTTTTCAACCCCATGAGGATGAACGGTATGGAGATATATTAGAGAAGCTGGATAAAAAGGAGTTGAGTGTCGAGGAGGCTATTAAACTTATAAAGAGCAAGATAAAGTGATTGATCTTTAAAAGGAGGATTATGATGGATGATAACAGGAGAAAGGTGCTGGAGTTGCTATCGGAGGGCAAGGTCAGCGTAGATGAGGCTGAGCGCTTGCTTTCAGCTTTGAAGGGTACTCCCCGGAAAGAGCAGGTAAGGGTAATTACGGACAATATTTCTAAGGGAGTATCCAGGGTACTGGAATCGGTTCCCCACATGGTAGGTTCTGTGGCTACTGCTTTTCACGGGGGGACGAAAGAAACCATCAACATGGAGGGCAAAAGCAAGTTATTATTGAAATGCGTGGGCGTGGACGCGGAGATATCCCCTTCAGATAATAGGCTATTGTACCTGGAAAGTTCTACTGGAGTGGTCAAGATAAACCAGGAAGACGATTCTGTCCAGGTTAAGTCGATCGGGACCACTATTGAGTTAAAGATACCCCTTATAGATGAATGCGAACTGAAGCTGATGGGGGGCATGCTGGAAGGCACCATTCCGGCCAGGACTATGATTATATCCTGCAAGGGTGGCGAAGTTGATCTCGGCTTACCAGATAGCGAATCAATAAATATATACGGATTTGGTGGAAATTTGGCCCTTGCAATACCCCCTGACGGGGATTTCAATATCGAAGCAGAGTTTCCGGGAGGTAATTTTTCGACCGATCTGCCTGTAAAAATCCAAGAGGAAACCGACTGCTCATATAAAGGGACCCTTAACGAGGGAGGAAACCATATTATTGTAAACTGTCGTGGCGCTAATGTAAAAATAACCGCATTAAAACCTCAAAAGGAGGAGGAATAAACGATGGGTGAAGAACACAAGAAGATATTGAACCTGCTGGCTGAAGGCAAGATCAATGCTGATGAGGCAGAACGTCTTTTAAGGGCGCTTGACTCCAGTGAGGAACAATTTGAACGGGAAGAAACGCTGGTCATTGCGAAAGAAAAATCGAAGGGTAAATGGTTGAAGATCAAGGTTTATGAAAACGACCTGGAAAGGCCTAAGGTAAATATCCGGATCCCCTTGAATCTGGTCAAGATAGCTGCAAAAGTAGGCGCAAAACTGAACGTAACCTTACCCGATAAAGCCCATGAGGTACTTGCTGAAAAAGGGATCACTATCGAACATGGAGAAGAGTTAAAAGCCCTCTCCGACCTGGTGGACGCCCTTTCCGAAGAAGCCCCATTCGAGCTGGTCAATGTCGATGATCCCGTCGATCGGGAAAAAGTATTGATCACCGTTGAATAGCAGATCATTGCATTTAAGCCCCTTTACTCTATCGTAGAGGGGCTTAATTATATCCGGATCCTATCTATATTTTTCTCTTTCCAAATTATCCCATCTATATTATAATGCACTGAACTAACCATTAGAGGGAGTACAGATGAAATTTATCATTCCGTTTATTTTATTAGTAGCATTCACAGCCCTATGGGCTCAGGAAGAAGATGTACAGGATACCTTTCCTCCATGCCTTGATTCGGTTGCCAACGCCTTTCTTGATAGCGCTTTTTACTATACCGGCACCACCAGGCTTGATACAGAATTCGAAAAAAAGTGGGCAGCCGATACCCTCTTCCGACTGTCTGTTGTGGATCGATTCCTGGACCATCCCCTGGACCTGCCGGATAGCATCGACGCCTGGAATCGCTTCTTGCTGGATCAACGGGATACGGTCAGCAGCATCATCCCCTGGCTGTTCAAGTATATCAACGCTCCATTTCCGGAAGCAGATATCGCTCTCCTACAGGAGTTGGACACCTTTGATTATGACCTGCCTAAACCATATTTAAAAGCTGTTCAGGTACTGCTGGGCTCCTTTCAGGCGGCCGAAAAACACATCGATAAAATGCTGGAAGATATATCAGAAGCTGCTTTGGATTCTCTGCTTATGCTTCTCCCTACTTTCTGGACCGATAGCGAGGATACCCTGGTCGATTCACTCACCTGCTACTTCCTGGATTTTCTGGGGCATGAATGCGATACATCCCAGGATATTTCACTTGATTCACTTTATGAAATGATCTATAAAATCGATCTTAAGCAGTTAGGTCTCGCCACTGCCTATATATTGGCCGGTATAGAAAAAGCCATTGATTATCTGCAGGATGGCTTCATTATGAGTACTCCGGAGAAACCGGTTAAACTGGAAAGCAAATGGGGCACAATTTTGGTTGGAACGATGGGGATCGATCTTTATGGCGATGCAACCATCATCCTGGATCCGGGTGGTGATGATGTTTATAAGGGCAGGCATGCCTGCGGGGTGATCGGGCATCAGCCTTTTGGAGTGGTGATTGACCTGGGAGGCGACGATCTTTATGATTCTTACAAGCAACCATTTTCCCAAGCCTGTGGGGTATTTGGAGTGGGAGCGCTATTCGACCTGGGTGGCAAGGATATTTACTCCTGCACCCATTATGGTCAAGGGGCAGGGTTGTTTGGATCGGGAATTTTGTATGATGCCGAAGGTGATGATACTTACACAGGCGGAGTATATGTTCAGGGCTGTGGCAATTTTGGTATTGGCGCATTGATCGATAAAGAAGGTGAGGATGGTTACCGCTCTTTCGCCTATGCCCAGGCTTTTTCCGGCCCAAAAGGGTTTGGCATATTACTTGACTATGAGGGCTCCGACCAGTATTTTAGCGGCGGTAAATACTCCCATGCACCATTGGCACCCTTTGATTACCATTCCTTTGCCCAGGGCTTTTCTATAGGTTGGCGCCCCGATGTTTCCGGGGGGATCGGGTTACTCTTCGACCGTGAGGGAAACGACACCTATTCAGCAGGGGTATATAGCCAGGGGGTGAGTTACTGGTATTCTTTAGCCATGTTAGTGGATAATGCCGGCAACGATGTCTATACTTCGGTCTGGTATCCCCAGGGCTCAGGAATCCACCTGTCGGTGGGGGCCCTGGTGGACCGCGCTGGTAACGACATCTACGTCTCTCCCCAGGGCCCTGGTCAGGGATCCGCTCACGATTATTCAGTAGGCTTCTTCTCTGACTACCGGGGCGACGACATCTACGTCATAGACGGCGGTAACGGCACATCCCTGACCAATTCCTTCGCCCTTTTCTTGGACCGCAACGGGGATGACCTGTATGCTAAACGCTACCAGCGCTCTTCAAACTGGGCTTTCGCCCGGGGCGCAAGGGGTACAGGCAGCCTCGGGTTCTTCCTTGACCTGGAGGGACCCGATCATTACTCCGATAACTCCTTCGCAGATAACCAACATTACTGGTTCCAGGAGGATATCGGATTCGGATTAGACGTAAAGGGCGACCCTTTCCCGGACCCAGTACAAGAACTTGCCGAAGAGATCGCTGCTGAAGAACCGGATTCGGACCGTACTATTAGGGATATTTTCAATGATGCTTCTGAATGGGGCGTGGGCTCAGCCAAAGAAAAAGCGGATAAGGCCTTCCAGGAACTTCTGGATTCCGCAGAGACTGCAGCTAAGTATATCTGTGAAGAACAATTAAATACAAAGTCTGGCCTCCGGTTAAGGACCATCGAACATTTTGCAGGGAAAAAACCTGAATTGATGCAACCATGTTTGTTCAAAGCCCTCCACGATGAAGATAAAAGGAGGAGGGGTAATGCTATTTATTTGTTTGGGGAAATGCAGGATACTGCCGCAGTGGACTCCCTGCTTCCTTTGCTTAAGGTTAAAGAAACCAGGATAAGCGCTATATCGGCATTAGGCAAGATCAAGGACACTTCAGCGGTGATGCCTATCATGGAGTGGAAAGAGGAGGAACGTCAATCAGCCCGGTATATGGTCGCCAGGGCATTGGCTGACATCGGCGATCCCAGGGCAATCCAGGTCTTAATGGACTTCTTAAGCGATGACTATTTGACTATCAGAATCGCCGCTCAGATCGGACTGACCAACATGCATGAACATACTTTCGATAAGCTTCTGCATACAGCAGTGAATACGGACAAACCTGCTCAACTACATATTTTAAGGGCAATCACCCAAGCTTGTTTAAAAATGGAAAAGGCGGAAGATGAAGACCCGGAAGAAGTAGAGGCCAGGTTTGCCGAAGCCCGTAAAGTGATCCTACCCCTTTTAGAAGATAAGGATCCTGTAATTAGAGGACATGCCTTAAGAGTATTTACCGTTGTAGGCGGAGAGGAAACCCTTCAATTGTTAAAACAGAAGTATGAGTTGGAGTCAAACCGCTTTGTAAGGGCGATGTACAAGACCATCTTAAAACAAGAATTGGGTTTTTAAAAATCATTGACATCATATATCAGCCAATTATATTACTGGGCATGTTTCGGTCTTTGAGAATTGCTTATATGAATGATAGGAGGGCTAGACCTAATGGTAAGGCAGCGGTCTTGAAAACCGCCGGGCGAAAGCCCATGGGGGTTCGAGTCCCTCGCCCTCCGCTTTATTGTGGTTGTTTTATAGTGAAAGACACCCTATACTACTTTCAGCATAGAATATATATCCCAGAACTGCTTTTCATCCAAATACCCACGATTGCTTCTTAAACAACAATTAAATAGTCGAAACATCTGCTGTTAATCAGAGAAAGCGTGCCTGGATGGGAGCGGTGTTCTGAACAACGAGCAGCACCAATGCAATACTGAGTACCTTTAAACCCGTTTAATGCACAAGCTTTATTTTAGTATTCTGAATTCTACCCGACGATTGATTGCCCTTCCTTCTGGCTTGCCGTTGTCAGCAATTGGAATGGATTCACCAAAACCTTTAGTGGATAAATTTTTTGTGTTGATATTATAATTATGTGCAAAATAGTTTTTAACAGAATTTGCCCGTTGGCGCGAAAGTTTGCTGTTATATGAGCTGGATCCTAAAGAATCAGTATGCCCTTGAATCTCAATCTTCCAGTCCTTATGGTTTTCGAGAATCTTGCCCAGGTAGGAAAGGATAGTGGACGATTCCTGAAGAATATTTGCTCTATCAAATGCGAAATAGATATTATTGGTTACGAATGCGCCTTTTTCAAGCAATTCTTTTTCAATTTCCTTATAGCTTGGCACTTCGGTGGATATAAGCGGACATCCGCGCTCGTCAACGCGGGTTCCGGGCAATGTTCCAGAACAAAAATCAAATTTATCCGGTACTCCATCACCATCAGCATCTGACTGACGGGGAATGGATATCGGAATAGAAAGATTTATTCCGAAATGAGCATAGCCACGCCAGTTATTGAAATTTTCCTTCTCCTGGTCAGCGTAAATTATAGGGGGACCCTCTATGCCGGCATCATCAACAAATTTTTCGTTAAGATATCCGGAGAATTTGAAGTAAGGAGTTAAGGCTATATATTTCCACACCTTAAAATCACAGCCAACAATAATCGGTATCTT
>JAFGGQ010000165.1 GCA_016930435.1 bacterium | reverse complement strand
TACAGGTTATTCATTCGCTTTGAAATCCAGCTTGAATTTTCATAATTTGCTACGACTTATAGTAACAAAATTATTTATCATTTCGAAACTCGTATTTCCTTCCGGGAACCTAAATTCTGCTTTATCTTTTCCTGAGTTTGATAGTTGTAAAAATTAAGTAATTATATATCAATGAGATACAAAGACTGCAGCGAAATCGTTTTTACTACATTTTTAGAGAAAAAAAGCATCCCCATTTTTAGAGGGTTTCAGAGGACCAAAACCCCAAAATCAGCATTTAACTGTCAAACTCAGGAGAAACATGAAAGCCGGGTATTAATGGGCATAAAAACAGAGCCTTCCCTATTTGATGTAAAGGATTCGTATTGCCCTGGTTTCGCCTCCTGCGGACAGCCGCCCGAAATACAATCCGCTGCCGAGTTCATCCGGCTGCCATTTTACCGAATAGAAACCCTTAGTACACCGGCCTTCAAGCAGCGTAGTGATCACATTCCCAAGCAAGTCATAGACCTTCAGGCTGACCTCGCCATCATGTGGCAAAATAAAGGTTAATGCCGTTGAAGCATTATAAGGATTAGGATAGTTTGGGAACAATGTCAACTTCCCGGGGGCTAATATATTATCATCCTGGATTCCGGTAGTATTAATCAGGATTATATTGTTGTCTTCCCAGCCCGTTTCGGTAAGTTCTATTTCCCTTTCATAAGGTTCATAAAAGACCTTGTCGATCGCCAGCAGATATGACCCCAGAGGTATCTCGGAAAAATGGAATTCTCCGGCACCGTCAGTAAAGGTGGTAGCGTAGCAGACAAGAGGATTCATAATGTTCTTGATATAGACCCGGGCGCCGGTAAGGATGTAGGGATACGTTGATTTCCTCGGGGGATCATCATCCCCGTAAACGACCCCCCGGATAAAGGACCGCAAAGAATCTCCGGTAAGGTAATCTAATGTCGAAATGATGAAGTTGATACCGCTTACCCGGGCAGTATCTACAATGACGGGAGTAGCGCTTTCCCAGCTGAATTCAGCATCGTAGATGATAGGGATATAACCCGGTGAAAAAGCAATAACATAGTATTCCCCTGGCGGTGTAAAAAGCTGGTAGTTTCCCATGGAATCGGCGAGTGCGGTGTTGGTCCAATCCTCATCTTCTTCTGATGATACTACTATGGCGAAGGCTCCCGGTACGGGATTCAGGGCTTCGTCAATGATACTGCCGGAGATCCCGTAGAGGGCGGTAATGGTCTCCAGTGTGAAAGTTATGTCAATCACGCTGCCCGGAATGATCTCTACAACATTAGCCATGGCAGGATCGTGCGCCTCGAAATAGAATTCCTGATAGTATCTTCCGTCGGGGTCATTGGCTCCCAGCAAATATGGTCCGGCTGGGACCTCCAGAGATGTGATCCCGTCCAAGCCGCTAAGGGCGGCTGCTGATAGGCTTCCGGTATAAAAATGGCAGGCATATACCAATATACCCGGCAGGGCTTCATGGGTCATGGCGTCCACGGTATGAAGCATGATAGTAACCAATGAATCGGGGTGTGACTCTGAAGCGGTGTGGAAATCAAGGCATTCTTCCAGCCAATTTCCGGCGAGGTCGGCAACCTGGATGCAGATGGTTATATCGGTATCCCAGGGTAGGGGATGGCGTGAGAAATTGTGGTAAACGCTATATCCCATGCAATAAATAGGAACCAGGGAATAGCCGGTGATCTCGGTGAAAACAGAATCGTATTCCAGGGAAAGTATGATGGATGATGAGTCAACCATAGTTGACGGACCGGCAGGGCCGCACACCCCGCAAATATCGATCACCAGATCGGTTGTTGGAGAAACGGTGCTGTCGTCTGCCGGAATTCTCCAGGTGGCGCAGGGGGGGATAGTATCGTCGCCGCTGCTGGTGTCATTCACAAAAAAAGTGATGCAATCCACGATCCGGACCATATCCATATTCATGGCATTGATGCAGATATTCACTTCGCCGGGCATCAGGGTGCATCCCGAAAAGTCGTATTCCACGGCATAGCCCATGCATTCTATCTCCGTGAACACCAGCGCTTCATGCTCGGCGATATAGTAGTACGTGAGCAGGATAGAAGCCGAATCGATCCATGATGAATAGAGGCTATCCTCACCGCAGAGTCCGCAGATATCAACATGTAAAGATATATCGGGTAGAACGGTATCCCCTTCGGATGGGTACAGCCATTCTACGCAGGGGTGTCCGGCAATCCCTCCGGAATCCTCGGTGGTAAAACTGAAGCAATATTCACCCAGATTGGATGCCATGTCCCGGGCCTGAATACAGATCATAATGTTGGAATTATAAGGTAATGGCGATTCCCCGAAACCAAAAAAAACAAAATAACCCATGCAGCGGTTGGGTTCAAGGGTCCGGGACAGAAGTCCCAGGGAAAGTACCGTATCGGTGATCAAAAAGTGTTCGATTAAGATACTCGATGAATCCACCATGGTAGGAGGAGTTGACCCGCAGATTCCGCAGATGTTTATATTGGCATCGGTATTCACGGGGATGTTAGCTGCTCCAGAATGTGGATAGCTTTCAGAGAAGCAAGGGGGTTCGGTATCCACGGTATCTACCGGGCCTCCGGTATCAGCGATGGTGAAGAAGATGCAATCCATGCCCAAATTACCCGCTGAATCCATTGCGCTGACACAGATTTCGACCTCTTCACCGACTGGGATTCCAGATGTTCGATTAAGGATAAAGGTGATACTGTAACCCATGCACCAGACAGGCTCATAATCAAAGACCAGGTCGAGTGAAAAGGTGGTATCCCCGGTAGGCGTGAGCCATAAATTGATAGTGGAGGGATCCACCCAAGTGGCCTCCTCTTCCCGGCAAAATCCGCATATACTGAGCGACAGGGTTGAGTCAATAGGGACGTTATATGCCCCCATAAAGGGATACTCCCAGTTAATACAGGGTGGTTCATGATCCTGTCCCCAGAGTGCTCCGCATGCAAAAATAAAAACCAGCGTGATTTGAATTAATACCCTAAAATAAGCTTTTGATCCCATATCTTTCCTCCTCGTTAAATTGGAATAATAATCAATATTAGACTTTTTTTAATCTTTGTCTATTCAATTTTTTAAAAAGCACCGCTAAAAAACTGATTAATTTTATCAAAGTGATTTCAATTGACAAGTCAATAAAAATTAGTATATTTCTCGAATTGGTAATAGTTGATATTTGGTGATATTATGAATAGAGTTAATAGGGACATTTTTTTACTGATCTTGATGCTGCTGATATTTGCCCTGCCCCGGGAAGGTTCACCCCAGGCGCTGCCACCCACCGATTTCAGCATTAACGTGATTTATGACAGCGTTTTTTGCGTGGGCCCCGATTTTTATCCTAATCCCTTCGATTTCGGGGTAACGGTGAGAAACATCTCCCCATGGACTTTCCGTGATGTCTATTTTCTGCTTGAGCTCCATACGGCCTGCGCCTATGTGGATAGCGGGGATAATCCCAGGTATATTGGCAATATGTATCCGGGGGTACAAAGGGGGGCAAATTGGCGCATCTATTCTGAACGGGTTTGCGCCGGGGAAACAATTGAATATACCATTCAGGTCGGAGGGGTTTCCAGCATCATCAATAATCGGATACTCCTTCTTGATTCCCCCGACGGATATACCCATTTAGCGCTTGATATCGTTGATTATGATTACACCATAGTAACCCCTGCCGCTTTTTATGGCGTCGATCTGAACGATTATGGCATTCTTTTTGTCGGTTGGCACATGTCCAATGAAACGCATAATGCCCTTCTGGCCCGGGCCGCTGATATAGAAGACTGGTGGCGGGATGGCGGCCGTATCCTGGTTAGCGGACAATTGCGCACCGGACGCTTCGATTGGGTACCCCTGCCGGTTACCGATATCGGATTGGATTATGACGTCAACCGGGTTTTAGATGCCAGCCATATAATTATTACCGGCGCTGATGGTATAGGCGGAGGAAATGACCTTAATGATGACCGGATATCTCACTGGAATATCTCCTGTCATACCTATTTCACCAGTTGGCACCCCGCTTACAATGTTCTTACAGTGATGCCCCTTGCCCCCTCTTATGCCTCAATACTGGCTCTGGATAAGGATTGCGACGACGAAGAAGGCCGGATAATCCTTTCCGGTCAGGATTTCGATTATCATACCGCCTTTCCCACTCAGCCTGAACCGGGGGCTACCTGGGCAGATACATTCTTGATACGCTGCCTGGATTACCTGAACTACAAGGATTGCGGCGCACAGTTCGAAGGCGAACTGGTAATGCCTTTATGCGAATGCTCCGGCCCGGTCCCCCGCCTGATCAGACCCACTCCGGAAGGAGTATTCGTGGCCTGCGACAGACAGATCATAAGCATTGTCCTGGCCTCTGATGTATGGATCGATACACTCTCTATACGGCTGAGAGTGAACGGTATCAATTACCGTTATCCCGCAAATATGTGGTTCGACCCCGATACGCTTTTCTTTCAACCGGCTACACCATTCGGACATGGGGATACGGTAACCTTTACTCTCCTTCAGGCCGATGATATCGATGGCTGTGAAATGGTACATGGAATAAGTTCCGGTTTCGTAATGGACCTTCTTCCACCCCATATTTTTAATACCTATCCGCCTGGCGGTTCTCTCATCCTGGACTCCACTCAGAGTATCAGCTTCGATCTGTCAGACGACCCTTCCGGGGTGGACCCTGCTACCATAGTAGTTCAGATAAATGAGGGCATATATACCACCTCTGATGCAGGGGTATTTTACAGCGACGGACACTGGCATTTTCACCCGGACAGCGCCGGGATACTGCTGCCTGACGGGGATACTACAAGGGTTTGTGTGCTACATGCCGCGGACAATGTAGCAGCGGTTTATTGCGGCCCCAACGATATACGGGAAGCCCTATGCTGGCAATTCTATGTTGATTACCGGGGCCCCGTAATCACGCGGTTGGCGCCAGAACCCTATATCTACAGCGCTTGCCGGAACGAACAGATCCGCCTGCTCATACAGGATCCATCACCTCTGGATACTACCAGTATCAACCTCCAGGTTAACGGGGTCAATTTCAACCTCAGTATGAGCTCTTTAAGCCTTCATGGCGATACGCTGGTCTTCGACCCGGGACCGGCTTTATGGGCAGCATTGGATACCGTGATAGTAATCATGCTGGAGGTCTCCGATATTTACGGGAACACCTCCGCAGCCGGATTGAGCTGGAGCTTCTATATCGATTTCGATCCGCCCGTGATCTGGAACTGCGAACCCGAAGGTCTGGTAACCACAAGCTTCCCGGAATTCTCCTTCAATATCGCCGATAGCGGCTGCGGATTGGGATCCTATCAAACAGTGTTGACCATTAACAGTACAAATTTCTATATTTACAGCCCGGGTGTAACCTGGGCCGCACCCCACTTCACGCTGAATACTGAGATATTGGCCCGTGAATTCTTCGATGGAGAATCCGTATCAGTCTGCATTCACGGGGAGGATGTTCCGGATGAATGCGCACCGAATCGTATAGATACCTGCTGGAGCATATATGTTACCCTTCAGGGCCCGGAGGCCCGAGCACTCTTCCCGGAACCCGGTTTGGTCTCCGGATGTCCCTATCAGCATTTGGTGTTCTTTATCCATGATACGGATGGCATTATGGATTCCACAATACGGCTGGAGGTAAACGGGGATATATTCCGGGTATCTGATCCGGAGCTTTTGTGGCGGGGCGACTCCCTGATTTTTACGCCCTCCAGCCCATGGAACAGCGGGGATACTGTTCGGGCTATGTTGTTAAGCGCGAACGATCTTTATGGTAATCCGCTGATGGACCATCCCTACATCGAAGTGCTGATCGACCTTGATCCACCGGTGATCGTTAATAACCCTCTGGAGAACTCTGTAATCGCCGATAGCCTTCCACGTATCTCACTGACCCTGACCGATTCTATTGCCGGGATCAGCGATAGCATTGAATACTTCTTAATTAACGGCGTTGAGGTGCCTGCCGAATCCCTTTCATTATCCCGGGACTATAGTGAGCTTACAATCACATATTATATTTCGGCAAGCAGGCCCTTATCACACAATGATACCGTGACAATCTGCCTGGGTATATATGACCTGCCGGACCTCTGCGAACCGAATCTGGGGGAGTACTGCTACCGATTCTATGTTGACCTTTTGGGCCCTTATGCAGAACTGCTCTTCCCGGATGTCGGGGCAATCAGCGCTTGCAGTAACCAGGCACTGCGCATTTCAATCGCTGATAACCCGGTTTCTCACGGCATCGATTCCGAGTCCATTATCTTGAACATCGATGATTACGGAAGCTTCAGCATACTTTCCCCCTTCCTCCATTGGGACAGCGGTACATTGCTCTTTCAGCCTGCTGCCGGATTCTTTCGCGATGCCGATACTGTTATTTACTATTTATATGCGTATGATTCTCTCGGCAATGCTCTCGATGATTATTATAGCTGGGACCTGATCATAGACCTGTCGCCACCGGTAATGATAAACAACTGGCCCGGAACCGGGGAGGTTATCACCTCGATCTCTCCCTTGCTCAGTTTTGAGTTAATCGACGATATCAGCGGTGTAATGGCCGAGTCCGCTCTTTTATCGATTAATCATAGTGAATATGATCTGGGCGAATCCTTTTTTAACCGTACAGATTCCGGCTACTATTTTGATTGCGATTTAGCCGGGCTGGAATTCTCCGGCGGGGATACTATACTTGTCTGCGTGCAGGCATTTGACCAACCCCAACTGTGTGACCCGAATGCGCTGGATACTTGCTGGCAATTCTATATTGCCCGGGGCGGCCCGATAGTAACCTCCCATTTTCCGGCGACGGGCATTTACAGCGCTTGCAATGACCAGGGATTTTATTTGGTGCTGGAAGACCCGGAGGGGGTAGAGAGCCGTACTATCGAACTCCAGGTAAACGCCGGATTATTCCATATCACCGATGCCGAACTAACCTTTATTGGAGATACCCTGTTCTTCAGCCCGTCCCTGACCTGGACGGACGGTGAAACCCTTCACATCCGGCTTCTGGAGGCCGAGGATGTACTGGGCAATCCTTTGGAGGCAGCGCCCTATTCATGGAGTTTTTATATCGACCTTAGCCCCCCATTTATGAGCGCGCTGAGTCCCGGTGCCGGGGATACCCTTACAACCGTATGTCCTGTTATCGAATTTCAAATTGCCGATTCTTTTTCCGGACTGGCGGAATGGAGCATTATTCTCAATGCGGACACATTCAGTTTCAGCACCGGTTCCCCTGCGGTATTCTGGGACGGTATGAATTACAGTTTTGACCTTTGCCGCAGCGGTATTATCTTAAGGGGAGGCGATTCCCTGCGCTTGTGTCTCCATGCAGCCGACGACCCCGACCTCTGCGAACCACATAACCTTGATACTTGCTGGCAGGTCTTCGTTCAAAGCGGCGGCCCGGAGGCGGAACTCCTGGAACCATTTAACATGGCTTTCTCCGCATGTGATACCCAAACCATCCAAATACAGCTTACCGATCCTAATGGTCTGGAGGACTCCACTATTTTGCTCGAGGTAGCAGGTTCCCCGTATTCTGTCTCCGATGAATTTTTAAGCTACTATGAACCACTCCTGGTCTTCAGGCCTGAAGCCGGAACCTGGAGCGATGGTGATACGATTATGGTCAATTTGTCCAGCGCTGAAGATATACTGGGTAATCACCTGGAAGCGCCACTGCTGTTCACCTTTATAATGGACTTTTCGCCGCCGGTAAGTTGGTGTGAAGACCCCTCCTCCGGCAGTATTATTGCAGAATTGACCCCCACCGTTTCATGCTCCCTTACGGATCATCTGTCTGGTATCGACACCACTTCCATTACCTTCCTGATCAACCGTATCGAATACCGCATCGACCATCCCGGAAATCCCATATCCTGCAACCGTAACTATGCTCAATTCCATCCGGAATCGGTAGCTTTGAGTTTTTCAGGGGGAGACACCGTGGAGGTTTGTCTTTCGGCTCTGGATCAACCTGATTACTGTGGGGGCAATGGGCTTTTCACCTGCTGGGACTTCTATATTTCTGCGGGAGGGCCGCTGGCCAGTATCATAGAACCACTGGGGAATTCCTATTCCGCCTGCGCCCACCAGGAAATCATCATGGCCCTCTTCGACCCTAATGGTATCGATCCTGGTTCCATATTACTGCAGGTAAATGATATTTTCTACACCGTTACGGATAGCGTACTGGTCTTCGAGGATACCTTGCTCCGATATTTTCCGGCTGCTCCCTTTGCCGATGGGGACACAATCAGGGTCATTTTGGTTGAGGCTGCGGACAGACTTGGTAATAGCCTGGAAGCCTCACCGGATTGGGAGTTCTATATCGACCTCTCACCCCCCGTGATGTGGGGGGAGGATCCGGCGAACGGTACTTTCGCAGACTCCATTTCACCGGAAATTACGGTAGTTTTAGCCGACTCTATGAGCGGGTTAAATCCGGACTCCCTGGTGATTTGGGTGGACAGTATTCTATATCTTATCGGGGAATCAGGTATCTACTGGAACGGCGAGCAGCTTCGGATAAATACTACCGAGGCCGGTTTGTATTGGGAACGGGGCGACAGGATAGAAGTCTGCTTGCGGGTACAGGATCGACCCCATTATTGTCCCCCTAATCAATTAGATAGCTGTTGGTATTTCTTTATCACCGCACACGCTCCCCTTTTTGAACTGCTTTTTCCTTTGGAAAATACAACCAGTAATTGCTTTGATCAAAGGGTTGGATTTATCCTGTATTCCGAGCATGGGATTGAGCCCGGTTCTGTACACCTGCAATTTGGGGATACCTTGTTAGCTGGCGAGGAAGCTGCTTTTTCATATCCCGGCGACACTGTCTATTTTGCTCCGGGGAACGGGTTCTGGCAAAGCTCTGATACCATCCGGGCGACCCTCTGGAGCCTTGAGGACACCCTGGGGAATACCGCTGAGGACACGCCATTTGAATGGACCTTCTATTTTGATCTGGAAGCGCCTTATGCAGAGAATTTTTATCCACCGGAAGGGGACACGGTCTATTATTCCCAGAACGTCATCACCGTGGATTTGCAGGATAATCTCCTGGGGATCGATCCGGGTACTGTATTGATATCGCTGGAGGGTTTCCTTGCGGTGGATAGCGCATTGAGCTTTGATCTTTACAGTCCGGCCATCTCGTGGGACGGTATAACCCTGGGATTCGATCCGCGCTTCGTGGATGAAACCGCACTGGGTGTTTTTTACACCCCCCCCTTTGACAGCCTAACGGGTACCGGCCTCCATTACCGGGACTGCGATTCGATTAGTGTTTGTATTGAAGCTATGGAAAACCACCCGGATTATTGCGAACCGCTGGTACTGAGTCCCCCAAATTGCTGGAGTTTTTATTTTATCGATACTATGAGTGTACAGCCAAACGACACCCTGGGGCCGGAGGGCGTCATGGTTTTTCCAACACCCGGAACTATTACTTCATGTAACGACCAGGAGATTAGAATAGTCATTTATGATGAAAACCGGCTTGATATATCCTCCATAGTACTGAATGTTGATGGCGCTTACTATGACCTGACGGACAGTATGCTCACCTTGACTCAGGGCAGTTTATTGGTTTTCGCGCCCTGTACCGATTATTTCCGGGAGTCAGGGCGGGTAGAAGTAACCTTAGCAGAGGCCCGGGACCTGGCTGGCAATGGCTTGGCGCAACCGTTATCCTGGCATTTTTACCTGGATTTCCAACCACCGGAAGCCGAACTGGCCTTTCCTGTTCACCAGGGCATAGTGGAGGGACCACCAAAGGAATTTAAATTTTTCCTATATGACAGCCTCTCCGGTTTGGATTCCAGCCTGATCCTAATAATCCTAAACGGGGACAGCTTTGAACTGGATCATCCCGGAGTGTTCTGGCGGCCAACAAATCTTTATCAGGGAGAGTTGGAATTATCGGCGGATGAAGCCGGACTGACCTTCTTGCAGGAGGATACTATCCGGATAGTTATTTGTTCAGGAGACAGGGCGCTGTACTGCGGAGCAAACCGGAGCACGTTTTACTGTGAATTTGTAGTCAAGGGTATCTATTCCTGCGGAATACACCCTAATCCATTCACTCCCAATGGGGATAATTACAATGATTACGTGATCTTCGACTACCCGGGTATGTTCTTCGAAAGGGGAAATCTGCAAATATACGACCTTCGGGGGATTAAGGTCAGGGAGAAAGTTGTGGGACCTATCAGCAGTATCAAGGATTATAATCTCCGCTTTTGGGATGGCACCGATGCTCAGGGTAACCTTCTTCCGGAGGGTATTTATATCTACCACCTGGAGATCGGGGGCAAGACCTTATGTAATGGGACAGTAGTATTGGTGAGGTAATTATGATTGCGTTGGGCAAAGCAACCCTGGTGGCGGGTTCATTTTGAGTTGACATTACATTTTACAACCCTAAATTTAGGACTATGGATCAGAATTCGAAAATATATATTGCAGGCCATAATGGATTGGTTGGTTCCGCGCTCCTGACAAGTCTTAAGGAGAAGGGTTACCGTAACTTAATTCTACGGGAGGAGGGGGAACTGGATCTCACTCGTCAGGAAGCGACAGAGCGGTTTATCCGGTCATGTAAGCCCGAATATGTATTTATCTGTGCTGCCAGGGTGGGAGGTATTCATGCTAACCGGACATATCCCGCTGATTTCTATTACATAAATGCAATGATTGCCAATAATCTTATCCATTCCGCTTATCAAAACAAAGTAACAAAGTTGCTTTTTCTGGGCAGTTCCTGTATATATCCACGGGAAGCACCTCAGCCGTTAAAGGAGGATTATCTGCTCTCGGGGAAGCTGGAGTCCACAAATGAGCCTTATGCCATTGCCAAGATCGCCGGATTAAAGATGTGCGAGTATTATAAAAGTCAGTACGGCTGCAATTTTATCTCGGCAATGCCCACCAACCTTTACGGCCCGAACGATAATTTTAACCTGAATACTTCACATGTCCTTCCCGCGCTTATACGCAAATTCCACGATGCAAAAATAAATAAAGCCGAAAAGGTTGTGATTTGGGGCACCGGTAAACCCCGGCGGGAATTTTTGTATATTGAGGACCTTGCGGAAGCCCTGATATTTTTAATGCAGAATTATAATGAAACAGAATTCATTAATGTGGGTACCGGTGAGGATATAACCATTCATGATCTGGCCCTTATGATCAAGGAAATCGTGGGTTTTCAGGGAAATCTGGAGTACGATTCCGTCCAGCCCGACGGAACGCCACGCAAGCTGTTGGAAATTTCCCGCCTGAGGGCACTGGGATGGGAACCCAAAATATCACTCCGGGATGGGATCAGGATGACTTACCAGTGGTTTACCTCGAACCGGCATAAATTAAGGTTGTGATCGTTCGGTGGGAACTGTTTCTGAATGCGGAGAGATCGGAACCCCAAAGGATGTATTTTTTAGCGGGGAAAATTAAGTTCCCTTGGCATCCGGAACCGGGCGCCGTTTAAAATCTGATTATTTTTTACATAATAACTTGACTAAACTGAAATATTATATAAGTTGAAAGCCGATTTTGTTAAGAACGATATTTTCCTTTCGGTTGAGACTGCTCCGGAGGAAATGGATAGGTTCCGGTAGTGATGCTGCCGGGGATGATTATAGTATTTTTTAAGCTGGAGGCAAAAATGTCAGATAAAATATTACGGGAAGCTCAAAAGGAATTTATTAAGGAGAACCTTCCGGAGTTTAATGTGGGGGATACGGTCAAGGTCAGCGTGAAGATCAAAGAGGGAGAGAAGGAGAGGGTCCAGGTTTTCCAGGGTATTGTGATTGGCCGTAAGGGTGCTGGCACCCAGGCTACTTTCACGGTCCGAAAGATGAGTTCCGGGGTTGGAGTAGAGCGGATTTTCCCCCTGCATTCCCCCAACATTGACAAGATCGAGGTTGCTCGTGAAGGGCATGTTCGGAGAGCCAAGCTATATTATCTCCGGGACCGGATCGGCAAGGCGGCGAAGGTCAGGCAGAAAAAGCGGCCCGTAAAACAATAATCTTTGTTGGTCATACTATTAAGACCTTATTTAAGACAAAAATACCAATTCAAACAGTGGTGTTCGAGCCTCAGCTTTCCCTTTTCAATCAGAATATATCAAGGGATATTTTTCTATCTTCAATACCTGTTTCCGAGCTGGAGTCGTATCTTTCGGATACCCTCCGGTCAGTTTTCGCGGGTGTTGACGAAGTAGGCCGGGGCCCTCTTGCGGGTCCTGTAGTTGCCGCAGCGGTTCAATGGGATTATGGTCATTCGGATCATCTGATAAATGATTCCAAGGCGCTTACGGCCCGTGCAAGGGAACGGGTATATGAATATATTCTTGAGCATGCCGTTCAGGTGGAGGTGGGAATCGTTATTCCCCGGGTCATAGATGAGTTGAATATCCGGAGGGCGGCACTTTTGGCAATGAGGACTGCGGTTCGGCGCCTGGCTCAGCAACCGGAGATTATCCTGATAGATGGCCGGGACAGTATCCCTGCTTTGGATTGCATTCAAGTCCCGGTGATAAGAGGTGACTCCCGGATCAAGGCAATCGGGGCCGCCTCTATAGTGGCTAAGGTGGTCCGGGATAGAATGATGGAGAGATACGACACCATATTTCCCGGTTACCATTTTGCCAGCCACAAGGGGTATCCTACCGCTGCCCATAAGAGTTCGCTGCGCAGCCTTGGGCGATGCCCCATACACCGGGTTTCCTTTAAGGGGGTTAAGGAACCGCTATGAAGATCATCAGCCGCTACATTATAAAAGAATATATTTCCCCTTTCCTGGGTGCGCTTTCGGTAGTGATGTTCGTGCTTGTACTGGATTATATTCTCAAGATGCTCCGGCTGATTATTCAGAAGGGGGTGCCTGTCGGAGTAGTGCTTCAGCTATTTGGGTTCAGCCTGGCCTGGATGATGACCCTGGCGGTGCCTATGGCCGTTCTTGTGGCTACACTTATGGTATTCGGCAAGATGTCAGAGGACCGCGAGATTATTGCCCTTAAAGCCCTCGGATACCCCTTCTATAAATTAATATTGCCGCTCATTTTGATCTGTTCATTGCTCACCGCAGGCCTGATACTGTTTAACGATAAGATACTCCCGGAAACCAATCACAAGGCGAGGCTGCTTCTAACGGATATCAAACGAAAGAAACCCTCCGTCTTTCTTCAGGATGGCATCGTGATCGAGGATTTCCCGGGGATCAAATTGATGATCAATCAGCTTGACTACAATACTTCAGCCATGAAAGGGGTAACGCTTTTTGAGGAGGAGGGCCGCAATTACCCCCGCATCATTACTGCCGATTCGGGAAGGATGGAGTATGTCGAGGACAAGGATGCGGTTACTTTTACCCTTTATGACGGTGAGGTTCACGAGGTGGATGAGGAAGATCCCGCACTTTATACCCGCACTCAATTCACTCAGCAGCTTATTCGGATCAAGGATCTGGGGATGAAGTTAGAACATAAGGATTCGGATCGTCGGGGGGATCGTGAACTTAACGTTCAGGGGATAATGGAGATGGTCAATGAGCGGCGGGACAAAATTGAGGTTACCCGGCAGAAGATGAATGTACTGGTAGATAAAGCCCTTGAATTCACTCTTGACCCCTATGATGAAACCGGTACGCGGATAGTTCAGCGCCCTGCAGAAAGGGCTTATTCCCGGAACCGCAGCCTTTACTTGCAACTTAAATCCCGGCATAATATTATTAACGGCGCCAGAACCCGAATAAACAAACTAATGGTGGAGGCCCACAAAAAATTTTCGGTACCCTTTGCCTGTCTGGTTTTCCTGCTTTTGGGCGCGCCGGTAGGGGTAATGGGCCGTAAAGGTGGGCTTGCTACCGCTATAGGACTGGCTATGGGCTTCTTTTTAATCTACTGGGCTTTCCTGATCGGGGGCGAAGAGCTGGCCGACCGGGGGATTATCCCCCCTTTCTTCGGGATGTGGAACGGAAACATTCTGCTTACTCTCCTTGGAATTTATCTGATTTACTGGACCACAAAGGAAGCCCATTTTATCAACTGGAACAAGCTGAGGTTCTGGAAGATTTTTAAAAAATCTCAACAGGCTTCGCCGAGTTCCTGATCGATATCCGTTATTATAATACTATTTTTATTTTTTTTAATTTTATTCATACTTGACATTAGGGCTTTTAGCCATAAATTTTATAAGGTTATTATTCTGAAAACCAGAAGAAATTTGTTGGAGCAATTTATTTTACCTTATTTTAAGGAGGGTTAGATGACTGGATGGGTAGTGTTAGTAATTATCGTATTTTTTTTGTTAGCCTCCATGGTCAGGATATTGAAGGAATATGAGCGCGGGGTCATCTTCCGGCTGGGGCGGATAGTAGCCACAAAGGGTCCCGGCTTGATCCTGCTCATTCCCCTGATCGACAAGATGCAGAAGATAAGTTTGCGGACCGTTGTAATGGATGTTCCCCCTCAGGATGTGATCACGGAGGATAATGTTTCGGTCCAGGTTAACGCCGTGGTATATTCTCGGGTAATGGACCCTGAAAAGGCGGTCAAAGAGGTGGAGAATTATATGTATGCCACTTCTCAGTTAGCCCAGACTACACTGCGCTCAGTGCTGGGCGGCAGTAATCTGGACGAGCTGCTTTCCGCACGGGATAAGATTAATCATAAGCTTCAGGAGATCATTGACACCCAGAGTGACCCCTGGGGGATCAAGGTATCCAATGTGGAGATCAAGCATGTGGACCTGCCCACAGAAATGAAACGGGCGATGGCCGCTCAGGCGGAGGCGGAACGGGAACGAAGGGCGAAGGTCATTGCTGCCCAGGGAGAATTCCAGGCCTCTGAAAAATTGGCTGAAGCCGCTGTAATTCTTTCCAGGAATCCCGCTGCTTTGCAGTTGAGGTTTTTGCAAACACTGACCACGATAGCCGCTGAAAATAACTCTACTACCGTGTTCCCTATTCCTATAGAATTGCTGACACCTTTTTTAAAAAAACACCAGGAATAGGAATCAAATCAAACTTTAGCCGGCTGTGATATCCCTTTTGCCTATAACCTCCGCTATCATAGGCTCAGTATTATCCCCAAGAAACGGGGATAATAGAATATTAAGAATAACAGGAAGCAATTATGCTGGACCTTAAATTTATCAGAAATAATGTAGAGCTGGTGAAAAAAGCCTGCCGTAACAAGAACGATAAGGCTGATATTGACAGGATCATCGCTCTGGATCAGTATCGCCGGGAGATTATCCAGGAACTGGACCACTTGCGGGGGCAGGGCAACAAGCTCAGCGCCATGATCAGTGAGATGATTCGGAAGGAAGAAGATATTTCAGATCTTAAGGCCGAGGCCAAGAATATTTCAGAAAGGGCGAAGGTTCTGAACGAAGATCTGAAATCATATCAGACAGAGCTTGACCAGCTTCTGCTGACCGTTCCCAATATACCCCATCCGGAGGTACCGGTTGGCCGTGACGAATCTGCCAACCGGGAAATCCGTTCCTGGGGCGCGCCTCCCGAGTTCGATTTTGAACCCCGGGATCATCTTTGGCTGGGTGAGGTACTGGGAATGCTGGATCTGGGCCGGGGCGCAAAAATAGCAGGGTCTTTCTTTCCACTTTACACAAATGATGGAGCTCAGCTTAAACGGGCACTGGTTAACTTTATGATAGAGATACATACAACCGAGCATGGATACAGGGAAGTTTCACCGCCATTCTTATCGAACCGGGACTGCATGGTAGGGACCGGTCAATTGCCCAAACTGGCTAATGATATGTACCTGATACCAACCGAGGACCTTTTTTTAATCCCAACCGGGGAGGTCCCGGTGACTAACCTTTACCGGGAGGAAGTGATCCCTGAAGAGCAATTACCATTAAAGTTTGTAACTTGTACCCCCTGTTTTCGCAGGGAGGCGGGAGCTTATGGGAAGGACACACGTGGCTTAATGAGGGTTCACCAGTTCGACAAGGTTGAGCTGGTGAAGTTTGTCCACCCTGAGAATTCTTATCAGGAGCATGAGGAGTTACTTCACGATGCCGAGGTTATTTTGCAGAAACTGGGGCTTCATTACCGGGTTCAGCTCTTAGCCACCGGTGATCTCAGCTTTGCCGGCGCCA
This sequence comes from bacterium, assembly GCA_016930435.1. GTDB lineage: Bacteria > UBP14 > UBA6098 > JAFGQG01 > JAFGQG01 > JAFGGQ01. The sequence continues at coordinate 35,737 of JAFGGQ010000165.1, read as the reverse complement.
AGTGCTATGACCTGGAGGTCTGGGCACCGGGTATCCGGAAATACCTGGAGGTCTCCTCCTGTACCATTTTTGAGGATTTTCAAGCGCGAAGGGCCAATATCAAATTCAAACCCAGGGGTAGCGGCAAACTGGATTATGTACATACCATGAATGCCTCGGGATTAGCTCTACCCCGCCTTATTATTGCCTTCATGGAGACTTATCAATCCGCAGTTGGCAAGATTTGGGTTCCACCTATTCTGAGAAGTTTTCTTAATGGTAAAGAGTTTTTAGGCTAAAAAATGACTAAAAGATTCAGGGATCGCAGCCGCGTTGTTTTCAAAAAGTTTTCCATCACTTATAAAATATTGCTTTTTTTGGGAATACTACTGCTGGTGGTTTTTTTCTTCTATTATACCCGGGAGATCCGGGAGCAGATCCTTGAATACAACAAGCGGGTAGTGAACGTTTACGCACGGTTGTGGGCACTTGCTGTGACCCAGTCGGGAGGAGGGGAACAGCTCAATATCATCTTCGAGGAAGTGATACAGAAATGCGATTTTCCCATGGTTTTTACCAATGTTGAGGGCAACGTTCAGGCCTGGAGAAACCTATCCGCAGATTATCACAGCCCACCCGGCGATATGGATCGAAAGCTGCAGAAAGAGATCGATTCCATCAAGAAGAAAAACAAGCCTGTACCCATATACCTTGGAGAAACGAATGAGATCCTGGGGTATATCTACTTCGGGGAGTCCCGTTTTATAAAATGGATGAGGATACTGCCTGTTATTGAGATCGTATTAGTAGTGATCTTTCTGATCTTCGGCTTCATTCTTTACGGCCGCTTAAAATCTTACGAGCAGCAGAACATCTGGTTTGGCATGGCCCGTGAAACTGCGCATCAACTTGGAACCCCGCTGAGTTCCTTGCTGGGTTGGATGGAACTGCTCCAGGAACGGATTCAAAAGCTGGAAACCCTTGCCCGGCAACAGGATGCCGAAGCAGTTGAGAAAACTTATTCATCCCTGTCCCCGAATAATATCCTGGAGGAAATGAGCAATGATATAGAGGTGTTGAACCGCATTGTAGTTCGTTTCGGAAAGATCGGCTCCACGCCGGAACTCAATCCTGTGGATCCGGCGAATATTGCCCGTGAAGTGGTGCGATATTTAAGGGGACGGCTACCATCCCTGAAGGCAAATGTTAAACTTACCGAGTCATACGACCCGGTGCCCATGGTTAAGGGTAACGCACAATTGCTCCGGTGGGCATTGGAAAACCTGATCAAAAATTCCATTGAATCTGTGGATCCCGAAAACGGGGAAATATCAGTATCAACCCGATTAGACCTGGAAGGAAAGAACGTATGTTTCATTGTGAAGGATAATGGCAAGGGTATCTCCTCCCGATATCAGAAGGATATATTCTCGCCCGGATATACGACCAAGAAAAGGGGTTGGGGATTGGGACTTTCCCTGGCCAAAAGAATTGTCGAACAACATCATGACGGGAAGCTTCATCTTTTGGAAAGCAAGCCCAATGAGAAGACAACTTTTGTTATTTCACTTCCCATAAGTGAATTGGAGGAGAATAAAAATGAAAACGCTTAAAAGGATACTATGGATCGATGACGAGATCGTTCAGCTGAAACCCCATATCTATTTTTTAGAGGAGAAGGGCTATCAGGTAACCCCCGCTTCCAACGGCCGGGATGCCCTTGCAATGCTGGAGAAGAATAACTATGATGTAGTCCTGCTTGACGAAATGATGCCCGGGCTTGACGGTCTGACTACACTTGAGGAAATGCGCAAGATAGATTCGTATATCCCTATTATTATGATCACTAAGAGCGAAGAAGAGGGTTTGATGAACGAAGCCATTGGCCGGGAAATCACCGACTACCTCATTAAACCGGTCAATCCCAACCAGATATTGCTCTCACTGAAGAAGATATTCGACCAGCGGACTATCGTAGAAGGCGAGCTAACCAGGAAATACACCACTGAATACCGTAAATATCTCATGGGTTTGCAGAGCATTTCAGAACCGGAGGAATGGTACGATCTGGCAAATTGGTTGTCGGAATGGAATGTTATTTTCGATGAACATCCGGGGATTGGTCTGATAGAATCCCATCGGGATTTTATCCGCGAATGTAACGTTGAATTCGGGAAGTATATTGAGGGGAACTACCTGAAGTGGCTTTATAGTAAGGAAAGACCGACCATTTCTAACGATTTGGTAGATAAATACCTTCTCCCGATCATGCGGAAAGGGAAAAAAGCCTTTCTTATTGTCGTGGACTGTATGCGCCTGGATCAGTGGTTAAGCGTTGAACCCTTTCTTAATCCTTATTATGATATCAACCGCGATCTTTATTATTCCCTACTTCCCACGGCAACTCCATTCTCCCGCAATGCTATTTTCAGTGGTTTATTCCCATCCGAGTTGGCCCGGAAGTACCCGGACCTCTGGAGCAATGCCTTTACCGACCCCCAGAGCCGTAACCGCTACGAGCATCAATTACTGGACAAGCAACTTGAACGGAATGGATTTGCGGTAGAGGGTTCTACAAAGTATATCAAGATCCTGGATCCCCAGGAGGGGGAATTTTTGCTCAAGCACCTGCAGTCCTATTCCGCCGCCCCCCAAACCTCGGTGGTCATCAATTTCCTGGATATACTGGCTCATTCCCGGGTGAATTCCGATGTCATCCAGGAAATCTCGCCGGACGATCGGGCTTACCGGAACATCATGAAAGCATGGTTCAATAACTCGCCCTTCTTCGAAGTCCTGAAGATGCTATCCCGGCGAGACGATCTGGAGATCGTGATGACCACCGACCATGGCAGTGTGCTGGGCCAAAGAGGAACCAGGGCTTATGGGGGAAAGGGAACATCATCTTCACTCCGGTATAAATACGGCAGTAACCTTAATGCCGAACCCAAGGACGCACTTATTATCCGGGAACCTAAGGAGTTCAAGCTGCCCGACTTCTCAATGTCCACTACTTATATTATTGCAAAAGAAGATTACTTCTTCGTTTACCCATCTAATTTCAGCAAGTACGAACAGGAATATAAAAATAGCATCATACACGGTGGAATTTCACTGGAAGAGATGATCATCCCGGTTATCAGGATGACCCCAAAGGGAGCAAAAAGCTAAAACGAATATTTATAAATGAAAACCGATACCTTGATAGAACGAGAGCTGATCTCCGGGAGTCCCGAAGAAACTCGGCAAATAGCAGCAGAGCTGGCCGAACTTTTAAAACCCAAAACAATAATTGCCCTTTATGGCGAACTGGGTGCGGGGAAAACTACCTTCGTGCAGGGGATCTGTTCGGCACTCAATACCGAAGCCCCCTCCAGCCCAACTTTCGTTATCATTAACCAGTACCTCGGAAAATTCCCCGTCTATCATATAGACCTTTACCGCATCAATTCCCTTAAGGAACTGGAAGAGTTAGGATTGGAAGAATACTATTACGGGGACGGAATCACCCTGATAGAATGGGCAGACCGCGCCGGAAACCTTCTGCCTCCAAGGCGGATCGAGGTCTATCTGGAAATGCTGCACCGGGACCAACGAAAGATAAGAATCCTAAATAATATTGACAGGTGTTAAATATTATGTCTTACTCAAAGCTTATAATTATACTACTCCTTGCCATATTGACAGGACTGGCTGCAGGCCAAACAGAACCGGATAATTTGGTGATTTACGACCAGGGCAAGGAAATAGTCTTGTTTCGCAACCCTCTAAAAAAAGTAATCTCCTTCGAGCCACCGGATGACCCCGGAGAAATTCTGAAAGTATGGGTATTCTTCACGGACAAGGGCATTTTCAGCGAGCGGGAATATCTTGACAAAAAAGTAAAATCATGGGAATATATTTCCGAACAGGCAAGATTAAGGCGGCGTAGAACAGAAAATGGTACACTTGACTTTTATGATTTTCCCGTTATCCCCGAGTATATAAGCCGGATCGAATCGCTGGGTGCCCGGCATCGCTGCACGTCCCGATGGCTTAACGGGGCATCCTTCCAGATACCGGTTTCCGTTTTGCCCGGTATCAGGGAATTACCGTTTGTTCACGAAATCAGACCGCTTACTACCCGCAGGGCCCGGTTGCCCCTTTCCAGCGACTCCAGATCAATTTACAAATCAAAAGACGAGGATCCGTTTTACGGCTTTTCCCTGCCCCACCTTAACAGTCTGGGTGTTCCACCCGCACACCAGCCCCCCTATAACCTTAAAGGACAGGGCGTAAGGATAGGGGTATTCGATACCGGATTCTGGCTGCCTCACAATGCATTCGATAGCCTAAGAGTGATCTACGCCTGGGACTTTATACAGGGTGACTCCGTAGTTGAGAACCAGGAGGGAGAACCTCAGCACCAGCATTCACATGGCACAAATGTACTTTCCTCGCTTGGCGGTTTTCTGCCCGGAGCCATAGTGGGACCCGCTTATCTGGCCGATTACTACCTCTTCAAAACCGAATCGGTGGCTGCCGAAACGGTTTGGCAGGAGGAAGACCGCTATATCAAAGCCCTGGAAGTCGCCGAAAGCCTGGGAGTGGATATAGTCTCAACCTCGCTGGGTTATAGCATTTCCGATGATGATTCCGGGTACTCATACCAGGATATGGATGGCAATACGGCATTGACCACCATAGCAGCGGACATTGCTGCGTCCCGGAATGTTCTGGTTATAACCGCATCTGGCAATGAACGAAACTCCAGCTGGCATTATCTGATCGCTCCCTCGGATGGCGACAGCGTAATGGGAGTAGGTGCTCTCAACAATGATGGTGGCTATGCTTATTTTTCCTCCCCTGGCCCCACTGCCGACGGACGCATCAAACCAAATTTGACAGCACCGGGAATAGCGGTCTATTGTGCATCCCCCGCCGGAAGCCGGGAAATAGAAACCAATAATGGCACTTCCATGGCAACCCCGTTGTTAGCCGGAACAGCAGCTTTGGTACTGCAAGCATCATTTGACCATGATACCCTTACGGCAATGGCATTACTGGAAACCCTGCAGATCACCGCCGACCAGTACTACGATCCCGATAATGATTACGGATGGGGACGGCCCCATGCCATGGCCGCATCCGGTCTCTGGGGCGCCTTATATGGCCAGGTTACCGATTCACTCTCTCACCTCCCTCTGAATGATGTACTCATCATTTACCATAATCAGGATACCTCCGGAATCATCCATACCGACCAGAGGGGCAGGTTCATTCTGGCAACCCCTTATGCCGGAGATTATGACTTTGTATTTGACCTGCCAGGTTATGTGCCGGATACCCAAAAAGTTAGCCTGGAAGGAACACAGAAAATACTCATTCATCCAGCCATGTGTGATACAAGTATGGTACGTGACTCCACTATCGTTGTCGATAGAATACAGGACCATAAAATCTATATCTTTCCTAATCCCTTCAGTGATTCTTTAACAGTGGGGGTTTATCAGGATAGTTGCGATACTATTTTTGATGATCATCTCAGCCTGTTTATATGGAATACCGCCGGGGAACTGATTTTTGAAAAAAACGTTGATTTGAACCTTAATAATCCTTACATCTGGAACTCTCAAAATACTTCCGGGAAATACCTTGGAAACGGTATTTATATCGTTTCCGCCCAATATAGAGGCTACCACCGGGAAGAAAAAATTGCATTGATTAAAAATTGAACCGAATAATTAATACCCATAATCGATGAATGGAATCGTCAAAGAACCGAACCGTAAATTTTTTCAGAAAGCACTGGTTATTACTCATAAATGGAGTTTTCGGCCTGATACTGCTCCTGGTATTTCTAACCCCGCTGTTGAGCGCTTGGGGTTCAATATTATCACCCTTTCTCTATTTATTATTTAAACCTTCCTGTCACCAGGAGTCTGTGCGGTCCTATTTCCTGTTCGGAAAGCAATTGCCGGTTTGCGCAAGGTGTACCGGTATCTATCTGGGTATGGTTCTGGGAGGATATTTCTACGCACTTTTCCGGAAAAAAATCAGCCGCGTACTTCCCTTCTGGGTATTTTTACTGATGGTACTGCCAATGTCCATCGATGGTTCCGGACAGGCTCTGAAACTCTGGAACACCGGAAACCTGTGGCGTACCGTTAACGGTATGATCTGCGCCCTGGGAGTGGTGTTTTATATCTATCCTTATGTGGACCAGGAGATAAGGGAATAGTGAACAACATATCAAGATAGAACAGGGTGCTTAGCATACGTAGTTCATAAAGTCATTGCCAACAAAGTAGATTTAACTATATTGTTAGCACGTTTATAAAGATATATCGAATACATTGATGAAGATGGCTCGAGCAAAGGACCAACCCAGGTATTATTTTATTACGGACATCGGAAGCACCACGACAAAAGCGATTCTGTTCCAGAAGGATGATCGTTGGGGCTATCGGCGGATGGAGAGTCCCACTACTGTGGAGAGGCCTTACGAGGATGTGACGGTTGGTGTTCGAGAAACCTTTTCGGGATTAGGGCGGGAAACGGGGTTGCCGCTTTTTGAGAATGGCCGGCCGAGTGGGGTGTATCTCTCCACTTCCAGTGCGGGAGGGGGTCTGGCAATGGTGGTTAACGGGCTTATAAGCCACTTGACTGCGCGCAGCGCAGAGCGTGTAGCGTTAGGCGCAGGAGCCATTCTTCTGGACATCATCTCGCTGGATGATGACCGCACTCCCTACCAGCAAATAGAATCTTTGAAGGCCTTGCGGCCGGATATGATTCTGCTTTCCGGGGGTTTTGAGGGCGGAGCGCTCTCAGGACCGGTGTTCCTGGCCGAGATACTGAGCCAGGCGGAATTGCATCCCAAACTTAACCCCAAAGCCCAGCTTCCCCTTATCTACGCTGGAAACCAGGAAGCCCGGAAGCTTGTTGAAAAGACCCTTGCCGGCAAATATCTTTATTTTAATGTTCCCAATATCCGGCCATCTGACTCGGTGGAGAACCTGGGCCCAGCCCGGGAAAAGATACATGAATTGTTCATCGATCATGTGATGTCACATGCCCCAGGATATAATCAGATCGTTCAATGGGTTCAGCAACCGGTTATCCCTACCCCGGCAGCGGTTAGCCGTCTGTTGGCACTTGTTACCCGGGACAGTAACCAAAAGATCATGGTTATCGATATAGGAGGGGCGACTACCGATGTATTTACCGCTGAAAAAGGAAAGGTATTCCGCACGGTCAGCGCTAATTTGGGAATGAGTTACAGCATCCTCAATGTGGTCAGACGTGCCGGTATAGAACCCATAAAGGAGCTGCTCCAGTTCGCAATATCGGAGGAGGAATTATTCGACCGCATTGGCAACAAGTACTTGAATCCCACTGCTTTGCCCGGTAATTTAAAGGATTTACGAATAGAACAAGCTGTGGGCACCATTGCCATTCGGGAAGCCGTTAAAGACCATCTCACCGTTTTGGGGGGTTCCTCCGTAACGGTCGCCCGGGGAAAACATAAACCGGGACGGAATATCTCAGATGTTTTCAAACCGGAAAATTCAGTCTCTTTATTTTTAGATGGGTATGATCTGGTTATTGGCAGTGGAGGCACTCTCTCCCATTCCCCCCGTGAAGTAGCCGCAATGATGCTTCTTGACGCCCTTTTGCCGGTTGGCAAGATTGCCCTTGCGGTGGATAGCGCATTCATGTTCCCGCATTTGGGAGTGCTGGCAGGCTTGGCGCCGGACCTTGCGCAACAGTTATATGAAAAGCTGGGTTTGGTCAAACTGGCAACTGTACTGGGGGTCAAGGGCCCTGCCCATCCCGGCGAATTGGTACTAAAGTTAGCCCCGGCAGAAGAAAAATTCGATCTCCCGTCCCAGGTTACCCTGGGAGAACTAATATTTATCAAGCCTCCCCGGCAAGGGAATTTTAAAGTCAGATTGAAATCCGGAGTGGTTAAGGTCATGGACGGCACGATTGAGATAGAGGATTCCCTTTTGGGGTTTATCGTTGATGCACGGGGAAGGCCCTGCAAGGTCAAAACCACCAAACTCGTTCACGATCATTATAGTTTACCCGAACCGGTAATTAAACTTAAGGAGGAAAGCCGAATTTACCGGGGCGCCATTACCCTCCCCCGTGAACTGGCCATTCCCGGTGATGTTTTCGTTAGGGTAGGACAGAAAGTCGATCCCCAAACATTAGTAGCCAAATGCAAAAGGGCTTTTCTCCGCCCATTTTTCCTGAATGTTGCTGAAACACTGGGTATCCATCCCCAGGATATCCGGGAAGTACTACTGAAAAAAGAAGGGGATCATATTAAAAATGAGGAAATTATCGCACGTGAAAAAACACTGTTCGGGAAGAAATTCCGGTCGCCTGTAGAAGGCAAGCTGGAAAAAATTCTCTCTAATGGGACTATTATTGTGCGGGAAACGGCAGAACACGCTCAGGAGAAATATCTGGTAGATACAGCTAAGGTATTAGGCATAAAGGCAGTTTATCTGAAGCCCTATCTGAAGTGCCAGGTGGGGGATGTTGTGGATAAAGGGCAATTGCTGGCATCCAAAATGGATGTAAATGAGGTGAAGTTCTGTAAATCACCGGTCCGGGGGGCAGTAAAGGCAATTGACCCGAAAGAAGGGATCATCACCATATTGCCACTGCTCGAGGAATTAGAGGTAAGGGCCTGGTTGCCTGGCATTGTTGATAAAGTAAGTACCCTTGGTTGCAGCGTTTCTAACCGCGGAATAATACTAAAAGGTGCCTGGGGCAATGGGGGAGAAACTGCCGGGGAATTGCGTTTCGATGATGCTCAGCCGGGGTGTATCCTGGTAGCACCCAATCTAAGCAGAGAGATGCTTTATCAACTACAGGAAAAGAATCCAGCAGGTTTGATTATGGGAAGCGCTCACTTAAGACATTTCTGGAAAAAACAACCCCCCTTTACCGTGGTTGCCCTCGAAGGCTTTGGTAACCGGGAGATAAATTTTGAAATGCTAAGCATACTGAAACAACACCAGGGAAAATTAGCCCTGTTAGATGGCACCACACAGCTTCGGGTGGGAGTCAGACGTCCACGTATTATCCTGCCTGAAACACTTTTCTGAAGCAGTTCGATAGTTTCTGATAATTACCTTAAAAACCCCAATAGAAATCTGCCTCATTAGTCTATTGGATCCTGATTATTCCGGGATTGCTCTTACCGGAATAGTGCAGCAAAACATTCGGTAATATTTTTAGAATACCGAAAATCTTTTTGGTTGACAAACCAATAATTTAAATAAGATTAATTTATACAGACTATACATAACCGATATATAGAACCGGCCGGATTTAAAAAATGAAAAGATCGATACTTATAATTTTAGCTTTATTGGTCATAATTGGTACCGTTTTTGCTTATGATATTGATACTACGGGGATGAGGGAGTTATACCTGGTGGAATTAGTGGAATATATGCAGGCGCGGGATTTTGTATCCAGGGAAGAGCTTCTGCAGCTCTTCTATGAGGTACATCACTCCCTTCAAATTAAGAACTTTATCATCAGGCGGCAAACATTGTTGCGGCTGAACGAGAAGATACATACATACTTCCCACTGGAAAACTGTCAGGAGATAATTTACTTAAAAGATATGCTGATCATTCGTTTTTTGGAGAAGCAAGAGATTTTTATTCCGGGGACTAAATGGCAAAGCTCCCTCAAGATGTCCCGGGAAGTGGTATTTGAATTAAAACCATGGGAGGAGGATCAAACCGTCTTAAAGTTCGAAATCAGGGAGGGAGAGATCATCCTCAAGACTACCTGGTTACTCAAATTATCCAGTCCTGATGCTACTGATTTAAAGGCCAGTTTCATTTTTTACAAGGTTGATCCGGCTGATTGTTACTCCATAATCGGTTTGTGTGAAGAGCTATGGGTGCCCTGGGACAGCCTGGTTGTTACCCGGACCGATACCGGGATTTTTATTGATGCCCGGGATCCTCAATACCCTGATAAGGTGGATATGTTCTTTAAAAAGAACGTGCTTTATTATATGGGGACCGAACTGGAGATAATCAACGATTCGGTCTATATTCAAAATGGGGAAGCTATTATAGGAGATTTCGCTACCCCGGCAATTGTCCGGGTATTTCTCGATTCTGTTTTGGCCCAACCTCCTGAAAAAGTTTTTAAAAACGGAATTAGCAAGAGAACCACTTATACGTTCAATCCGGAGAAACAGGAGGGTAACTTTTCCAGCGGGATGAACTTGAAGAACATTAACCCCTCTGATTAACTTCTTTTTGATTTTGGAAACCAGGGTTACTAATCTTAAATTTCCTGATCATGATTTAGCAAGTTGACCTGCTTGGGCTCGATATAAAACAAAATGGCCCCAACGGGATTCGAACCCGTGTTACCGGCTTGAGAGGCCAGCGTCCTGAGCCTGGCTAGACGATGGGGCCATCCTTAACGTCGCTGATTTCCCACTCAAAATATATCCTAAAACAGGCTTGTCAACTTCAAAATTAAAACGCTATTGACTGTTGCCCTTAAACCGGGAATGAATTTATATCTAAATTCTGCTTTATCTTTTCACTAATAATGTTTTGCCTGTTTTTACAATTTTTCTATATTTATTTTAATAGTCTTTTTGAAATCGAACAGGTTTTACTTCATTTCCTTTTTTATAAGGCGTAATCTTCCATTGAATAGTGGTCAAGAGAAAAGAAATCAAAGAGCTTAAGATTAAATAATAATCAACATAAAGCATGAATCTTTAAAACCTATTTGACGTAGTAATTCAGAAAGTGGATGAAGTCCTCCGAAACATCTTGCTTTTTTATCTACTATTTCATATTTTATTTCCACCATTTGGGTGAAACCTCTTTGTTTGATGTTGTTTTTCTAAAGCTTAATTTACAACAAACTGGGAGGTTCTGCTGTTGTTTTTTTATAATTAACGTTGAATAGTGAAATTTAGGTGAGATGGTGAGATTTTAATGCGAGAAGAATACAAGTTTAGTGCTTCTGTTTTTTATTAATAATACATGTAAAAGAACATGATAATATCTAAAAGCCGTTTATATCATTTTTTGGGGGTGATCCTGTTCTCAAGCGCGCTTCTGGGTCTGGCAGGATGCGGGGATTCTCCCTCGGAACCCAACAATGGTTACCCCGTTGACGAGGAGCTTCGTTTCAAGATCGGGCAGATGGTCATGATCGGCTTCAGGGGGATGGAAGTTGATGATAGCGACCATATCGTAGCCGATATTCTGGACCGGCATATCGGGGGGGTGGTTCTTTATGACTATGACCTGCCTTCTTATTCCTATAATCGTAATATCCAGTCTCCGGATCAGCTTACAGAGCTTATTATGGGGCTTCAAGGGCTGGATACTATTCCCTTGCTGATAGCCATAGACCAGGAGGGTGGCATGGTGAACCGTTTAAAGGAAAGTTATGGCTTTCCGCCGACGGTTTCCGCCCAGCATCTGGGTGAGGCAGATTGTACGGATACCACAAAATATTGGTCGGCATCCATAGCCCAGACCCTTGCCGGACTGGGGATTACCCTGAATTTCGCGCCGGTAGTGGACCTGAATGTGAATCCCGATTGCCCGGTAATAGGGCGAAAGGAACGCAGTTTTTCGGCAGACCCGGCGGCAGTTACCCAGCACGCACGGATCTTCGTTGAAGAGCATCACAACAACGGGGTATTCTGCACCCTGAAGCATTTCCCCGGGCACGGGAGTTCTACTGCCGACTCCCATTACGGCGTTGCCGATGTAACCGGGACCTGGTCGGATACAGAACTCGAACCCTATCTGGATTTTATCACGCAAGGCGAATGCGATGCGGTGATGACCGCTCATATCTTCAACGCCAATCTGGACCCGGATTATCCGGCAACCCTGTCCTTTAACATCATAACCGGCCTGCTACGCGGCGAACTGGGCTTCCAGGGTGTGGTGATCTCCGACGATCTTCAGATGGCAGCTATCGTTGAGCACTACGGATTCCGGGAGAGTATTAAGAAAGCCATCCTCGCCGGTGTCGATATACTCCTCTTCTCCAATAATTCACCACCCTATAATTCACAGCTCGCCGAAGAGGTCATCGGGGTGATCGTAAACCTCCTTGAAGAGGGAGAAATTAACCCGGAGTACATTGAAGAATCATATCAGCGAATACAATACCTTAAAGGCGGAATTTTATTTTAGATTAAACGGGTCAAATCAAAGAGGAGTTACCTATGGGAGTCTATGAACACCCTTTATATTATGAGCTAGCCTTTGGATTTGTAGATATCAAAAAGCAGATAGACCTCTTCCAGGAGATATTCAAGAGACACTTTCGTTTGCCTGCTAAACGGGTACTGGATATCGGCTGCGGACCATCCCTGCAATTAAGGGAGCTGGCCCGGCGGGGCTATGAATGCACTGGCCTGGATAATTCCCCTTCGATGCTGGCTTACCTCCGTGACAAGGCCCTCGAAGAAGGCTTGAGAATTGAGACTTTCACCGCAAATATGGCAGATTTCCGCCTGGAGAAAAAGGCGGATTTTGCCTGCTGTATGATGGGTACCGTTAATCTGCTCGGCAGCAACCGGGACTTCCTATCCCATTTGGATTCGGTGGCTTATTCCCTCTATGCCGGCGGTCTCTATTTTATCGAGAATCTTCGTCTTAACTGGCCCCTCAAGGATTTCTTCGGGACTAAGAGCTGGGAGCAGCAACGCGACGGGATAAAGGTGAAAACAAGTTATACCCTGGAGTTGGAAGATGCCCTCTGGCAGACGGTGAAGGAAACCCTGAAACTCGAAGTGGACGATGCAGGGGTTCACCAGGCTTTCGAGGAGACCCGTAAGACAAAGCTGATCTTCCCCCAGGAACTTTATATGCTGGTGGCTAAGAATGGCAAATTCGAATTTCTGGGCTGGTATGAACAGGATCGGTTTGCAGAGCTCAAACAGGCCAGTAACGATAATTTTGTATTGTTGAAGAAAAGGTAGAAATTAGCAGCAGGAGCAAAGTAATGCGATTTGGAATCGGATATGACATTCATCGCCTGGTGTCGGGAAGGCTGCTGGTGCTGGGCGGTGTGGAAATTCCCTTCGAGCGAGGTCTTATGGGTCACTCCGACGCCGATGTTCTGCTTCATGCCCTTGCCGATGCCCTTCTGGGCGCGGCTGGCCTGGGAGATATCGGGCAGCACTTCCCGGATACCGATCCCGCCTATAAAAACATCTCCTCACTTGTTCTACTCAAAAGGGTTTATGAACTCCTTGCCGATGCCGGTCACCAGGCCCACAATGTTGATGTTACTGTAATCGCCCAGGCCCCAAGGCTGGCGGATTATATCGGGCAAATGAAACTGAATATCGCCGACACACTACACCTGGACCCACTTCTCGTCAACATTAAAGCTACTACCAATGAGGGCTTGGACTCGATAGGGCGTGGTGAAGCCATTGCAGCGATGGCAATCGCCTCTGTTGAACCCGTAAAATGCAGTTGATAATGTTGAATATAAGATATATATTTGATGAACATGTATTTATGAGTATTACGAATTGTAGAAAAAAATGCAAATTTTATTCCGAAGTTGATATTCGAATATTCTGTTTTTCGATATTTCAGGCATTATAGTTAATTGCAACTGTATTAAATGGGTTGAATGACCCTATGAACGCTTGATTCCACCCTTGTCGAGCCCGTATTTCCGAATCTTCTGGCGCAGGGTGTTGCGGTGAATCCCCAGCAGGTCGGCGGCTTCGATAAGATGACCATCCACCTGTTCCAGTATCTTCTTGATGTGAGCGCTTTCTAACTCCTCCAGGGTTACTGCCTTATCTGAACCAGAAACCGCGCTAAAGACGAAATCAGTAAATTGCAGCAGGCTTGTCCGGGCGAGCACTACCGCCCTCTCAACGGCGTTCTCCAGTTCACGGACATTCCCCGGCCAGGAATAATCCAGCATAAACTTTCTGAGATCCACGGAGAACCCTGAAATTTCCTTGTGATGCTTTGCCCTGAATTTTTGCAGGAACAGCTCACCCAGTGGGAGAATATCCTGCCGCCTCACCCGGAGGGGGGGGATCTCCAGGGTAATGACCTTCAGCCGGAAATAAAGGTCCTCCCGGAACCGCTTTTCCCGGATCAGCAACTCCAGGTTCTGGTTGGTTGCGGCGATCACCCGGGCGTCGGATTGAATCTCCGAGCAGCCTCCCAGCCGGAAGAACTTACCGTCCTGGAGGAAACGCAGGAGTTTTGCCTGAAGGCCCGGGGGCATATCCCCGATCTCATCCAGGAATATTGTGCCACCGCTGGCCAACTCCAGTTTGCCCGGTTTACGGGAAGCCGCGCCCGTAAATGCACCCTTTTCATAACCGAATAACTCCGATTCCAGTAGATTCTCCGGGATGGCCGCACAGTTAATAGGAATAAATGACCCTTCTTGACGGTGACTTAAAGCATGTACTGCCCGGGCTATAAGATCCTTGCCTGTTCCACTCTCCCCGATGATCAGAACCCCAACATCCGTGGCAGCGATCCGGGTAACAAGCTCCAGAACCTTCCGCATAGATGGGCTTTCGGCAACTATACTTTCAGGATAAGAGCTTTTTAACTGCTCCTTGAGCAACTTGTTTTCCTGCAGGAGATTGCGATGCTCCAATGCCTTATGGATTATTTCCATTAGCTCGTTCAGATTCACCGGTTTGGTGATAAAGTCGAAAGCCCCGGCCTTCATACCGCGAACCGCCGATTCCACCGTTCCGTAAGCAGTAAGCATCACCGCCTGGAAATAAGGATCTATCTCCCGGAATTCGGAAATAAGGGATATACCATCCATGCCGGGCAATTTAAAATCTACCAATGCCAGGTCAAAAACGGTTTCCTTAAAGAGCTCCAGGGCTTTCTCCCCGCTTCCCGCTGTTTCCGTCTCAAATCCCTGTTTACTTAAATAGCCCTTTAAAAGCTCCCTCTGCGAAGACTCATCATCAATAATAAGTATCCGGAATTTCATGCTTATCCTCTCCCCGGCAAAAACACCTTGAATTCAGTAAAGTTTTCATTGCTCTCGACGCTTACTTTCCCACCGTGTTCCTTTACGGTCTGGTGAACCACGAACAGTCCCAACCCCGTGCCCTTTTCCCTGAATGAGACAAAGGGTTTGAATATGCGCTCCAGTTGATCTTTGCCAATGGCCTTTCCGTCGTCCCAAACGGAGATGAAGAGACCATCCTTATCCATCTTTGCCGAAAACCTTACTTTCCCGCCGGGTGGTGTGGCTTCAATTGCATTTTTTAAAAGGTTGTAAAGCGCTTTTTTTAGTTTTTCATAATCGAAATAGAATTCCAGTTCCGGCTCCGTTTGGGTTTCCAGTTTAACCTTTGCGGCATCTGCCTCCAGCCCGGCAAGTTTGGTTAGATCATCTATCAGGGGCTGAACGGGCTGGAGCTTCTTTTCTGGGGATACCGGGGATGTCAGGCTGATAAATTCACGCACTAATTTATCCACCCGGAGCACTTCCTGATGAATGGTTCGTAGCAGCGATACGGCTTCCCGGTCATTATATAAAACTTCGAACTCGCTGCTTAGCCTCTGGGATGCGATGGAAATTGCATTCAGGGGGTTTCGGACTTCATGAGCCACTGAGGCTATAAGATCACTGAGGGTCTTCAGGTATTCCTGCGAGGCAACCTCCTCTTTCAACCGGATAATATCGGTAATGTCTTCAATGATTGCAAAAGCTCCCTCTTTCCCCAGATAAGTGGTACAAAGATTGACCATTCGTTTTCCCTGAGTGGTCTGAATTTCTTTTTGAGCGCTATAGCATGAACGTTGATTTAGAAGGGTTTGCTGTACGTTCAATTCATCCCCGGTAAAGAGGTTCATATATTCCTTACCCTTTACTTCTTCCTCGACCCATCCCCAGAATGATTCCCCGGCGCGGTTCAGCCGTGATATCCGCCCCCGCCGGTCCACCGCCAGGCAGACCGCATCCATGTTGCTTAAAATGCTGTCCGATAATTTCTGGGCAGCCTGAAAACGCTTTGAAGTCAAAATCAGGGAAACACTGACCGAAGCAATCACAAAAAGCAGAATAATGAAAAACATCAACTCCCATTTATAGGTGTTCAGTATTATGTTATACTCGTTCAGTGAAAATCCCATTCGAAGTACCCCCCTGAAATCGCCCATAGGGGGAAATTGCCGGGTATATTCATAAACATCTTCGCCCTCAAACCGGGTGAACCGGCCACGCGCGGGATTGCCCCGCAGTATCCCAATCAGAAAATCATCCTGGCTGATTTTTGGCATTTTCCTGACCCTCTGGGATGCGAACATGATCCCGTCTTCGTTTTGAAGCAGGAGATATTTGACCGAGGGTTCCTGGGCCATATCCTGGATGAGGTGGCCGATCCCGGTGAGTTGTTCAGCCTTCTCAAAAACCGCCTCCCGGGCAAAAACCACCACGATGCGATCCCCTTCACGGTATGCATAACCCTTGGGCTGAGATAAAAAAGGAAATTCCGGGTCTATCCCGAAAAACATCTCCTGTCTCTCACCCTCCAGAAGGGGCAAAAGGTCCCGGGGAATACCGGACAGGAGTTCCTGAGGGGAGGGATAAGAGCAATAACTCTGGTGCAAAATATTACCCTCAGGATCTATAATGATGATCCAGGAAAAACCGCCCCTCTGAGCAATTTCATCCAATTTCCCGGATTCAGCATCAAGGTCCAGCAATTGCAACTGCTGCTTAAGGCCCTGGCCGATCTCCTTTTCGATAAAGATCCCCGCCTGAAAAAGCTTCTGACAGCCTGAGATAAGTATTCCCGAGAGAGACCGGGCATCGCGCTCCATAAGCTTTAAGGCCACTCGCTGTCCCTCCTTCAACCCGAACCAGGCAAGCAAGGCAAACAAAAGGGCTAATACTATCGAAACAATAATAAATGCAGAATACCGGCGCAAAAGGGATTTCATCGCTTCCTCTTATTGTTATGTTGAATAAATAATAATGCCTCCGGCCCGGATAGTCAAGATTATAGCGCAGAATAAACATGCAATGTCAGCCCGAAAAACCTGAATAGGTGGTTATCTAATGAAAGAGCCCATCCGCCAGAAAAACTTTAAGCTAATCATCCAGCCTATAATACCATTTTTTAAAGGCCTATTAACCATACTGAACACTTTTTAGAATACCGGAATGATATAGCCCGGCCTCCTATGTTATATCCGTAAGTATCGAATTTGTTTGACAAATAGCAAAAGTTCTTCTAATTTTACAAAAATAGTCCATGTACGAATTGGTTGCTAAAAAATGGCGATTAGGATTAATAATTCGAATAAACTGAACAAACGGTGAATGGCTAATTCACAAAATTCGATACATAGCAATCTTGACCCTGGAATATTATGATCGACAACCATCAAAACATCCCGTAACATTTATGGTAAACTTTTAGTGATATTATCTAAACAAATTGCATACGAACCCAAAAAGACTCGACAAATTTCAATTTATTCCGGCGAGGCGAGAAAACATGCATAGCAAAATTATCCTGTCAGCCCTAATTGTCTTTGCCCTGACCGCGTTTCTTTCCGGGGCGGATGATGATCTGCGATTTGGACTGGACCTTTCCCTGATGACGGGTTCCAGCTCTGCAATAAATCTTAATAAGACCCCGGCAGAATATGACCTGGGGGAATCCTTCATCCCGCGCATGCCCTCGTTTTTTGTTTGCATTGGCCTGGGCACCTTCGGGCTTGATGATCCCGTTAGAGAGGAAATGGATATACTGAAAACAAAGTCGGCCAGCGATATAAAAAAGGTCATAATAAACCGAACATTAGCTTTTGAGTATGGCCGTATGGATTTTGAAGGTGACTCCGTAGATCTTGCCTTAAATAGCTTCGGATTGGTCAACCGGATGTCCATACACCCTCTAAGGCATCTCTCTGTTATCTCCGGGTCGGTAACCGGCCTGTTTGTGATGGCCATGAATCCGGAACTTCAGCCTACAGGAACATTTATGGATTATACGGGAGATGAATCTGCCCGGTTGGATAAGGCTCATTTCTTTAACAGCCAGGGTTTCGGTTTGGGTTTAGCCATTGGAAAGACCCCACGTCTGGAACTCTCCCTGGAAGCACGGGTGGATACATATTATCCTCGATTTGTGTTCTGGAAGGAATTTATGCGAAGCTTGACCTATACCGGCATAAGAAGCGCTTTTAATCAGGCAGCTCAGCATACCGGGGTATGGGCACTAAAGCCAGCCGGAGATGCTGTGGCGACATTGCTGGAAGTGTTCAACTTGAACTTTTACCCCGAATCCGTGGGGGAAACTCACCAACACTTCTTGACCCCGGGATTCGCACTGACCATACATTTTTAAGTCCCCTGCGTGATATACGGCCCGGCTATGAACTAAGGGGATCATAAACCGCTAATTGGAATTATAGCTCCCGGTTTTTTTAAAAACCGTACTCGGCCCATTTTTTTTTAAAAATACTTGCGTTCGAAGTTATCACTGCCTAAATTAAATAATTTATTAAATTATAAATAAACAGATATAACAGTTTGGATTTTATGCCCAAAATAATCGCCATTGCCAATCAGAAAGGCGGGGTGGGGAAAACTACTACCGCCCTTAATCTCGGGGCATCCCTGGCCGCAGCCGAGAAAAATGTTTTGTTAGTGGATATGGACCCCCAGGCAAACGCATCCTCCGGCCTGGGAATAAAAATGGATAACAATCATCTGACTACCTATGAAGTGCTCCTGGAGAATATGCGTATCCTCGATGCAATTATACCCTATCCTGAACTGGAGTATTTAAAAGTGTTGCCCTCTCACATCCGCCTGGTTGGTGCAGAGATAGAACTTGCCACCTTTGAGAAAAGGGAATACCAGCTTAGGAACGCCATTTTGAATATCCAAGACGACTATGATTATATCCTGATCGACTGCCCACCCTCTCTCGGTCTGTTGACCATTAATTCACTGGTGGCTGCAAATTCGGTTCTGGTACCCATGCAATGCGAATACTACGCCCTGGAGGGCCTGGGACAATTGCTGGGGACACTGCACCGGGTACAGCAAAAACTCAATCCTCAGCTCTTGCTGGAGGGACTTCTGCTGACCATGTTCGACAGCCGCTTGAACCTTGCTTACCAGGTAGCTGCCGAAGCCCGGCAATGCTTCGGGAATAAAGTTTATAAAACCATCATTCATCGAAATGTTAGATTGGCGGAAGCGCCCAGTTTTGAGAAGCCGATCATCCTCTACGACGCCAAGTCCTCGGGTGCCCAAAGTTATCTAAGCCTAGCACAGGAGATATTGTTAAATGACAAAAAGAGTTCTGGGGAAGGGCATTGATGCCATTATCCCTTCGGAAATAAAAACGCTGTTCGGTGAGAAGACCCTGCTCCACGTTAGTATTGAGCAGATATTTCCCAGCCCATTACAGCCCCGCAAAACGTTTGACGAAGATGCTGTGGAAAGCCTCGCCGTTTCAATTAAAGAGCAGGGCTTACTGCAGCCGTTACTGCTCCGGAAGGTAGATGATAAGTATGAGCTGGTAGCCGGAGAACGGCGCTGGAGGGCTTCTAAATTGGCTGGCCTGAAAACCGTCCCGGCAATTGTGGTGGAAGCCGACACACCCCAGAAAGCCCTCTTTCTTTCACTCGTAGAGAATCTCCAGCGAGAGGATCTTAATCCCCTTGAGGAAGCCGAGGCTTACCACCTTTTGGCACATAAATTCAAGTTAAAGCAGGAGGAGATAGCCCAGCAGGTCGGGAAAAGCCGTCCAGCAGTTGCCAATATTATGCGTCTGCTCAAGCTGCCCGATAAGATCAAGGAAATGTTGAAAGATGGTAAGCTAACCGAGGGTCATGCCCGGGCGTTACTATCCATAGAAGATGAGTCCTTTCAAATGCGTTTGGCAAACCTCATTTGTCGCCGGGGCCTGTCCGTGGAACGCACCGAGATCCTGGCCAGGGGGGAGAAGGAAAGCAGGAAAAGGGTGGCTGTTAAAGGGGTGGATCCCGAGATCATCGTTCTGGAAAAGCAGCTTCAGCTTTCACTGGGAACGAAGGTTACGATCAGGAATGTCGCACGCGGCGGAACGATCGTCATTAAATACAATTCCCCGGAGGAGCTCTACCGCATAAGCAATTTAATTTACCATGAAGAATAAATATTATAATATTATGATCGTTTCCCAGGAGGGCAATAAGACCCTGAACTGGCGGGTTCACCGTAAGCTTTTTCATTCAGCCCTGATCGTTCTAACCTGTATGATAGTCTTGATAATCGGTGGGGTGTTTTTTTACGGGAAGCTGACCCAGAGGGCCATGGAGGCTTCACATCTCAGGAGGGAGAACAAGCGTTTGCGTGAGCGGGAAAGCCAGATGGTTCTGATTCAGGAGGAGCTTGAAAGGATCCAGGCTGCCCGGTTATACCTGGAGCGCCTTTTGGGTGCGGATCAGGCTTATTCCTCCCGGCCCGTTTCCGGTGGTGATTATGAGTTTCAGTTTGGGATTCGTTCTTTTCCTCAGGCCCTGGTGCCCCGGGAAGGAGAGATACTGATTGGGAAAGAACTGGAAGAATGGCTTGCGGATAAAAAAGCGGAACGTGAACTCACTCCCACCGGGTTGCCCGTCTCCGGAATGATAACTGCCCGGTTCGGCGAAATGACCGGCTTTTTGAGTCCCCATACCGGTGTGGATATCGCCCTCAAAGAGGGTACTCCGGTGAGGGTTACCGCCTCCGGATTAGTTGAGTACGCCGATTGGCATCCCCGCTATGGGAACCTGGTTATCATAAATCATCTTAATGGGTATAAGACTAAATATGGCCACGCCAGCAAGATCATAGTCGAAGTAGGGCAATGGGTGAATCTCAATGATACCATCTGTTTATCCGGTAATACAGGCAAGAGTCTGGGACCCCATCTTCACTATGAGGTGGTCAAAAATAATATCCCTATCGACCCCATAAAAACCCAAATCGTGGCGGACAGCGGATAGTTCTTTAAATCCGGATTAGAAGTCAGAGAATCATTGGACTAATAAATATAGAAGGAGAACACTTTAATGGCAAAAGGCGATAAGGAAAACGAAGATAAGATAAACACCATATTAGGTGATGAATGCCGCCTGGAAGGCGAATGGGATGTCAAGGGCGGAATCCGGATCGATGGTTATTTTAAGGGTAACCTGAAGGCTACCGGATCCCTTACTGTCGGCCCACAGGGGGCTATGGAATCACCACAGATAGAAGTGCGTCATGCTACTATAGGCGGGAAGGTTACGGGTGACCTAATGGCCCCGGATGGTGTTGTTCTGCAAAAATCGTCTGAGTTTACAGGGAACATCTGCACCAGGCTGCTGGTGATAGAGGAAGGCGCACACTTCCATGGCAGCTCCGATATGAACAGTATCAAAAATCCGAATCCTGGCAGTGAACCCCTTGAAGATGAATATATCGCTTAGGCAAGAGGGGCAACCCATCGGTTTAAAAATCGCTTGACTGGATCGACCGATTGAATATATTGCAGAATCTTTTTTTTAGGAGGGCAGTGAAATATGACCGATTACCTGGATAAAATCCGGGAGATTGAGAAGGAGCTGGAGGAACAAGCCCGGAAGCTTCAGTCCCAACGCGCCCGTGAGCTGGAAAAACAGAGGGCGGAATTGGAAGCTCTGAAGAAAGAAGCTCACGAAAAGGGGGAAAAGCTTGTTCAGGAGGCCCGTGAACAAGCATCTCTACAGGCCAGGCAAAAGATGGATGCACTCCGGCAGGAAAACCAGCATAAGATCAGGGAGATCGAGGAGCAGTTTTCAACCCGGCAGCAGAAAGCTATTGGACTTATTCTGGAGGGAATTGGTTAATGGGTGTAGAAGTTGTACAAAAAGTAGGCATTGCCGGTGTGAAAAAAGACTGGAATCTTATCATTGATACCATACAGGAAGCGGGTATGATGGAAATCAAACCCATTGAAGCAGCCCCGGATTCTCCGGGTGAGGAAAAGAACACCCTGACTCAACTGAAAAACGCCGTTGACTATCTTAAAAAATTTGCCGCAAAAACTCCCGAAAAGCTTGAATTAACCCCTACCGACCTGAGCCAATTGGTGAATAGCTTCTCTCTGGACCAGTTTTTGGTTGAACTGCAAACCCACCGCGAGAAGCTTACCCAAATGGAGAGCGACAGAAAAAACAAGCAGCTTATGCTAACGGAGCTTGAACCCTGGTTGGGTCTGGAACACCCCCTGCGGAATATACGGGATACCGAATTCACAAGGATAAAAATAGGAATGATTCCCCTTGCCCTAACACCGGGTTTTCAGGATGAATTGGCCCGGCAGGAACGGGATTATCACCTTGAAAAGACCATCCGTACCGGGAAAGGCCTCTATTTCCTGCTACTCTACCATCGTAAGGACCAGCAGGAATTTGATAACCTTTTGACTAAATATGAATTTGCCCAATGGGCCATTAAGGGTTATTCGGACACACCAAAAAACGAGTTCAATAAGCTGCAAGATGCCCTTAATCTGCTGGAAGAGCAGATCGAACATCAGAATAAACGGTTAAAGGAGCTTGCCGAAGAATTGCCCCAATTGGGCGCTATTTACGATTATCATCATCTGCTTCTGCAACAGTCAGAGTTGAGGGGGAGGGTGCAATCAACCGCATCGAGTTTTCTTGTTCAGGGCTGGATCCCGGAGCGGAAGCTCCCGGACCTCAGGCTTCAAATCGAATCCAGTGCCCGGACCGTTGACATTCTCGAATTACCACTGGCTCCTGATGAAACCCCGCCGGTCGCACTGAAAAATAATAAACTGGTGGAACCATTCGAGGTGGTTACCGACCTCTATGGCCGGCCACATAAGGGCTATCCGGATCCTACTCCCTACCTCACGCCCTTTTTCCCCGTTTACTTCGCACTCTGTTTAACCGAAGCGGGTTATGGCCTGATCATCACCCTGGTCGGCATTTTATTGTTTTTTAAGTTCAAAAATAACCCCGGAGCCCGTAAATTTATCAAGTTTATCATTTACCTTGGAGTGGTGTCTATCGTGGTGGGCGCCCTGGCCGGAGGGTACTTCGGCATCGACCTGTCCAAACTCCCTCCCCAAAATCCCCTGGTTAAGCTTGCCCTGTCAATAAAATTGTTCGACCCCCTTATGGATGCCCTGATCTTTTTCGCCATCGCCCTGGTCTGCGGTATAGTCCAGGTCTCGGTAGGTTTTATTATCAACGGAATAATACAGTTCCAGATCCGCGATAATATCTTCCTGAAGATTCGAGCAATAGTCCTGAGTCTATCCTGGGTGGCCATTACAGTGGGATTGGGGATCTATATTCTATCCAACCTGGTGCCGGAGGCAGTAGCCTCTATTTTGCCTGTTGCAATATATCTGGTCAAGTACGGAGTGGCGAGCATGGTTCTGGGTACGGTTATTCTGGGCATCCTGGCCCGGGAAAGCGTGATGGGCGCGGTCATGGGAGCGTTGGGATTTGACGGTTTGTATGGTATTATTAACCTGTTCGGGGATATCCTTTCATACTCCCGGATACTCGCACTGGGTCTCTCCACAGGGGTAATCGCAGGGGTAATAAATATTATTGCCGGGAACGTTGCCCAAATCCCCGTAGTGGGCATTTTTATAGCCCTTCTGATGGCGGTTGTGGCCCATATAGGCTACACTGCAATCTCCGCCCTGGGGGCTTTTGTTCATCCCGCCCGGCTTCAGTTCGTGGAATTCTTCGGAAAGTTCTATGAAAGCGGGGGTAAACCCCTTAAACCATTTAAAAAGATTTATCCGAACATCAATTTGAAATAAGGGAATAATAACAAAGTTGCGATAGGAGGATTCATGAAAAGGTTTCTATTTGTATCGATATTGGTGGCGCTATTTATGCTCTCCTTAAACCTGGTTCTGTTTGCCCAGGAGGTTGCGGCTACTGAGCCGGTTGAGGAAGCGGGGTCCGCCGCCCGGGAAGCAACCGCTCCACTCCAGCCCTGGTTCCGTCTGGATGGAGTCGCTCTTGCCCTTATCGGAGTGGCATTCGCAGTGGTATTAGCAGGTATCGGCTCTGCGGTTGGGATCGGAATCACCGCAAATATGGGCATCGGAGCCATGCACGAGGCTCCGGATATGTTCCCCCAGGTGATCCTCCTCTCCGCACTACCCGGCACACAGGGTATATACGGTTTCGTTATAGGCTTCCTGATAATCCTGTGGAGCGGAATACTGGGTGGTGACATCGCCGCATTAACTATTCAGAAGGGATGGTACTTCCTCTTTGCCGGTATCCCTGTAGGATTTGCCGGATTGCTTTCCGCTATCCATCAGGGCAAGGTATGCGCCTCCGGAGTAGGCCTTACGCTTAAGGATAAAAGCAATGCAGCCAAGGCTATGGTCCTGGGGGTATTCGTGGAATTCTATGCCCTGCTGGGCCTGTTGGCCTCGGTACTCATCCTCCTGAATATAAGATAAAACCAGCGATTAAATCTTGAAATAAGGAAAATCTCAGATGGCCTTAGAGGATATTATAAACCGAATTAAATCCGATTTTGAAGAGAATCTTAAGATACTTCAGGCTCAACACGAAGATGCCCTTCAAAAACAGAATGAAATTTATCAGGATACTATAGACCAAATTTTAAAGTCAGCCGGGGTTCGGGCAGAGCAGGAGAAGAAACAACTTTTCGATCAACTGGTTACCAGCGGGGAGGCCGAGCTTCGGCGAGAACTTCTGTCCAAAAAGCAGGAGCTCCTGAGCCGGATATTTGATCAGGCACGGGAAAGATTTGCCCAACTGGATCCGGAAGAATATAGGGCACGGTTCGTTAAAATGTTGAGCAAGGTTAATGAAACCAAATGTAAGGTATTAGTCGGGAAAAAAGACCTGGATAAGCTTGATCAGGCCTTTATCCAAAAGCTTCGGGAAAAAACCGGAGGATCCTACGAAAGGATCGAGGATGACAGCTTTGATCATGGCTGCGTCCTGACCTCCGGCCGGATCAGGTATGACTTCACGCTGCAATCAATGTTCCAGGAGCTTAAGGACAAAATGGAGGACCGGGTAACCCAGGTGCTATTCGAATAGAAAATGATACTAAATCCACCCATATTTAAAGGCGACCCAGCCTATGCCTACGCTACCGGCCTGGTGAGAGGTCTTGAACGGAAATTGCTCAATAAGAGTGATTTTAACCGCCTTCTCGACGCCACCAGTGACCAATTGTGGAACATCCTGGAAGAGTTTGGCTATCCTCCTGTTAGAGAAGGTGACTGGGAAAACAGCCTGAAGGAAGAATCCGACAAAATAATCACCCTTTTCGCGCAACTATCTAAGGAAGAAAAATACACCGAGATACTCTTGCGGCGCTATGATTATCTCAACTTAGCCATGATTTTCAAACGAAGTCTTTCCCAACAGATTAGCAGCGAGGATACATATTTTCCCCGGGGAACGATCGATATCTCCCAATTAAAAAGGGTAGTAGAGCTGGAAGATTATGAATCCCTGCCGGCCTTTCTCCGGGAACCCTATCATAATGCTCGAAGCGCCTTCGATAATACCGGAAACCCCTCTGTCATCGATAATATTCTGGAATACCATTATTACCAAACCTTGCTTTCCGAAATTCCACCAAATCAACTGGTCCGTGAATTCTGGAGAATGAAGACCGATTTTTTTAATCTGTCATTGTTCCTCCGGTTAAAACTCCAAAAGATTACCATGAAACCCTTCTGGGACTTCTATCACCAGGGCGGGTATCTGGATATGGGTTTCTATAAAAAATGCGCGGAAACGGATCCGGAAATGTTGTCCCCGCTTTTTCTAAACACACAGTACGGACAGGCCTTGTCGGAGGTCATTAATAAGGTTATCCATCATCGCGACTTTACTCCGTTTATGAAATTCAGCGAAGGGCTGCTTGTGCAAAAACTCAAGATGGTGCGGTTCTCCCCATTTGGATTTGAAGTTCTTTTTGCTTATTTGCACTTGAAGGAGTTTGAGATCAGGAGCCTTCGGGCTATCATTAAGGCTAAACTGGCAAATATTCCTAAAGAATATATAAAGAAGGTATTGGCTTATGAAGCAATCTAAGGTGGCCTTTATCGGTTCTGTTCAAACGGTCGTTCCCTTTATGGCGCTTGGGATCGATGTGTTCCCTGTAGATTCGGAACCGGAGGCACCCGAGGTATTTGGTAAGCTTGTAAGGTCCCGGAAATATGCTATTATTTTTATAACGGAGAACCTGGAGCCTGTTTTGAGCGAGCAAATTGACAAGATCGCTTATGAGGCTTTGCCTTCGGTGATTCTGTTGCCCCAGATCAGCGGCAGTTTGGAAATGGGCTTGAGCTTTGTTCGGGAGACTATGAAGAAGGCGGCAGGAAGGGATATTGCCGAGTAACGAAAAATAATTATGGAGATAATTGGAGGTAACGATTTATGAAAGCGGGTAGGATTGTCAAGGTTTCCGGGCCTCTGGTAGAGGCTGAGAACATGGAGGGAGCCAAGATGTTCGACGTGGTGGAGGTTAGTGAACACAAACTCATCGGGGAGATCATTGAGTTACATGGCGATCTGGCTTCTATTCAGGTCTATGAGGAGACCGGCGGATTGGGGCCTGGCGATCCCGTTTACCTTACCTTTGCCCCCCTTTCGGTGGAGCTTGGCCCAGGCCTTATCGAGGCTATTTATGACGGCATTCAGCGCCCCATGGATGTAATCAAGGAGGCGGAAGGTGATTTTATCACCAGGGGGATAACCGCTCCGGCACTGGATCGTAACCGGAAATGGGACTTCAAGCCGACCGTGAAGCAGGGAGACAGTGTGATAAGCGGGGATATTATCGGGGAAGTCCAGGAAACCCCAATCGTTTTACATAAAATAATGGTACCTCCGGGCTTAGAGGGAACTATCGTTTCTATTAAAGAAGGCCAGTTCACCATTGAAGAGGAAGTAGCTATTCTGAAAAATGGTGATGGCAAGGAAACCCCCTTGTTGATGTATCATAAATGGCCAGTTCGGAAACCCCGTCCCATTGTCGAGAAGATGCTGCCGGATCAACCGCTTTCAACCGGTCAGCGCATTTTGGATACCTTTTTCCCCGTAGGGAAGGGTGGAACGGCATGCATCCCGGGTCCATTCGGCTCCGGCAAAACGGTTATCCAGCATCAGTTGGCCAAATATGCCGATACCGATATTATTGTTTATATTGGCTGCGGTGAACGGGGCAACGAAATGACCGATGTGCTTATGGAGTTCCCCGAATTGATCGATCCCCATAGCGGTGAGCCTCTGATGAAAAGGACTGTGCTTATTGCCAACACCTCTAACATGCCGGTAGCAGCCCGTGAGGCTTCCGTTTATACGGGAATAACTATTGCAGAATATTTCAGGGATATGGGCTATTCAGTAGCCCTGATGGCAGATTCCACCTCCCGTTGGGCCGAGGCGATGAGGGAGATCTCTGGCCGGCTGGAAGAGATGCCCGGCGAGGAAGGCTACCCAGCCTACCTGGGCCGTAAGATCGCGGAGTTCTACGAGCGTACCGGGAGAACCATCTGCCAGGGGAGCGACCGCCGGGAAGGCGCGCTTACCGCAGTGGGCGCCGTCTCACCCCCGGGCGGCGACCTCTCCGATCCGATTGTGCAGGCCACCCTCAGAGTAGTCAGGGTATTCTGGAGCCTGGAGGACACCCTGGCCTTCCAACGCCATTTCCCCGCCATTAGCTGGCTGAATAGCTACTCACTGTATAATATAGATGAATACATCAAGGAAAAAATAGGGCCGGAATTCATTACCATGCGGGATGACGCAATGAAAATCCTGCAGGAAGAAGCAGACCTGAACGAAATAGTCAGGCTGGTGGGCGCAGAATCACTGGCCCCACAGGACAGATTGACCCTCGAGATCGCTAAGTCGTTGAGGGAAGATTACCTCCAGCAGCATGCCTTTCATGAAGTGGACACCTATTGCTCTATTGAAAAGCAGTATAGCTTGCTGGACCTGATCCTGGCTTTCGGGGAAAAGGCCAAACAGGCCCTTGGTCAAAATGTTCCCTTTGATGATCTGTCATCTCTGCCTGTTAGGGAGGAGATCGCCCGGGCAAAGTACATCCCGGAAGAAAATATGGACAGTATTTCACAGATAAAAGAAAAATTAAATACCACAATCGAGGAACTTATTAAACAAGTGGAATAAAATAGAAGCGATTAAGAGGATAATATCATGCTCAAAGAATATTTGACCATACGGGATGTCACCGGTCCACTGATACTGGTGGAAGATGTGGAGGGTGTAACTTATGGTGAACTGGTGGAGATTATACTATCCAGTGGCGAGAAGCGTCGGGGAAAGGTATTGGAAGTCAACCGGAATATGGCTCTGGTTCAACTTTTCGAGGGGTCCACGGGTGTTGATGTTTATAAGAGCCGGGTAAGGTTTCTGGGTAAGGGGATAGAACTGGGGGTGTCCGGTGAAATGCTGGGCCGGGTATTCGATGGCCTTGGCCGCCCTATCGATGATGGACCCGAGATCCTTCCAGAACAGCGTTTGAATATCGACGGTAATCCGATTAACCCTTATGCGAGGCAGTTCCCCTCCGAATTTATCCAAACCGGGATCTCCGCTATTGACGGTTTAAATACGCTGGTTCGTGGTCAGAAACTGCCTATTTTCAGCGGGTCGGGATTACCCCATAACCGTTTAGCCGCCCAGATTGCCCGGCAAGCCAGGGTATTGGGCAAAGAAGAACAATTCGGGGTGGTCTTTGGCGCAATGGGGATCACCTTTGAGGAAGCGCAATATTTTCACGATGAATTCCGCAAAACCGGGGCACTGGAACGGGCAGTGCTCTTCCTTAATCTGGCCGATGACCCCGCCATCGAAAGAATATCGACCCCACGGGTCACCCTTACAACAGCAGAATTCCTTGCCTTTGAAAAAGGAATGCATATTCTGGTCATTTTAACCGATATGACCAATTACGCGGAAGCACTCCGGGAGGTCTCTGCGGCCCGAAAAGAGATCCCTGGCCGAAGGGGTTACCCCGGATATCTATATACCGACCTGGCTACACTCTATGAAAGGGCGGGAAGAATAAAAGGCAGAACCGGATCGATTACCCTTATCCCCATACTGACCATGCCTGAAGACGATAAAACCCACCCAATACCTGACCTTACCGGGTATATTACCGAGGGCCAGATAATACTGTCCAGAAGCCTGCATAAAAAGAGCATTTTACCCCCCATCGATGTCCTGCCTTCTCTGTCCAGGCTGCGGCAGAAAGGGGTGGGTTCCGATAAAACCCGTGAGGATCACGACGATATCTTTAACCAACTCTATGCCGCCTATGCCCGGGGCAAACAAGCCCAGGAGCTGGCAGTGATATTGGGCGAGACTGCCCTTTCACCCATCGATAAACAGTTCTATAACTTCGCCCAGGATTTCGAGGAAAAATATGTGGGCCAGGGTGAATATACCAACCGGACTATCGATGAAACCCTCGACCTGGGATGGGAATTGCTCTCAGTCTTCCCGAATAGCGAACTGAAAAGGATACGAAAGGATTTTCTGGAGAAATATATGACACGTTTTAGAAAGCCCGAAGAATTGAACCGGGAAGGTGAAGATTAGGGTCGTTTTTAAAATTAATTATTAATCTTTAATCCATACCAGCTTTGTATTAAATTTGAGGTAACTCGGGAACATGAATTGTGTTGATTGTTCAATAGGCCAGTATAAACTCCGTGAACACTGCGGAGTTTTCGGAATCGCCGGGTCAAGGCACGCCGCATTGCATGCCTTCCGTGGATTATATGCCCTCCAACACCGTGGACAGGAAGGAGCCGGCATCGTCTCCACCGACGGAAAAAGCCTTTATGAACATAAAAACCTTGGACTCGTCAACGAGGTGTTCAAGGATAAGCGTATCTTTGAAAAACTTAAAGGAACATTTGCCATTGGCCATAACCGTTATTCCACTGCCGGTGAAACCAATTACATCAACGTTCAGCCGATTACCATCAATTTTAAAATGGGCGTTATATCGGCCGTTCACAATGGCAATTTGACCAATGCCATTCAACTGAAGAAGGGGATGGAGGAAGATGGTTCTATTTTTCAAACCACTTCCGATACCGAGGTCATCCTCCACCTCTTGGCCCGTGCTCCCAGTAATGAATTATATTTGATGATCATTGATGCGCTGAAAAAAATAAACGGTGCCTATTCACTGCTTTTTCTGAGCCCGGAAAGCCTGATCGCCGTGCGCGATCCCCGGGGTTTCCGGCCCCTTAATATCGGGAAATTGGGTGAAGCCTATATCTTTGCCAGTGAATCCTGCGCCTTCGATATACTGGGCGCTGAATATATCAGACAATTGGAACCCGGCGAACTCGTAGTGGTGGACAGGAACCTGAACCTGCAGTCCTTTTCACCTTTTCCCCCACGGGAAAACAGGATATGTATTTTCGAATTTATCTATTTTTCCCGGCCCGACAGCACCATTTTTAATACCAGTGTAGATAAGGTGCGCCGTAGTTTCGGAAGACAATTGGCACGGGAACACCCCGCTTCTGCTGATATCGTGATCTCTGTACCGGATTCCTCCAATACCGCCGCAGTGGGCTACGGACAGGAAACGGGGATACCCTACGATCATGGTCTGATACGGAACCACTACATCGGCCGCACCTTCATTATGCCCGAACAGGATATCCGGGATGCCGACGTTTTGATAAAATATAACCCTGTGAGGGAGGTATTGAAGGGGAAAAGGGTGGTGGTTGTGGATGATTCAATCGTGCGGGGAACTACCAGTCGCAAGCTGGTTCGAATGATTCGCCAGGGCGGCGCCCGGGAAGTCCACTTCAGGGTGGCCTCCCCTCAGATTAAATACCCCTGCTTTTACGGAATCGATACACCGACCAGCCAGGAGTTGATCGCCAGTCAGAAAACAGTTGAGGAGATCCGGGCATATCTTGACGCTGATTCACTGGGTTATCTCTCCAAAGAGGGGATGCTCTCCGTAAAAGAGTTGCCCTCCGTCCAATATTGTACAGCCTGCTTTGACGGAGCATACCCGGTTTAACTGGATTCAGTGATAAATATAAAAACAGAAAAAAAGTAAAAAAAAAATAATAATTAACCTAAAGTAATCAAAAGAAGGAATTTCAATGGACAAGAAGTTTGTTTATTTCTTCGGTGGCGGCAAAGCCGAGGGAAATGCTTCCCAGAGATCTATTCTGGGAGGTAAAGGTGCTAATCTGGCTGAGATGACTAATATCGGGATCCCGGTTCCACCCGGCTTTACCATCAGTGCGGAAATGTGTGATGTTTACTTCCGTGAAGGCAAAATCCCACAGGAAGTGGATCGCGAGATCGATGAACACTTGAATAAACTGGAACAACTGCTGGGTACCGCCTTTGGCAGCGCAGAAAACCCCCTGCTGGTCTCTGTGCGCAGCGGGGCAGCACAGTCCATGCCCGGAATGATGGATTCAGTGCTTAACCTGGGCATGAATAAGACCACCATCCAGGCAATGATCCGGAAAAGCGGGAACGAAAGGTTCGTTTGGGATGGTTACCGGCGGTTTATAAATATGTTCGGCGATGTGGTGATGGGGATCGAACACGAAAAATTCGAGCACATTTTCCAACAGAAAAAAGATGAAGCCGGGGTAAAACAGGACACAGATCTGGATACCAGCGGGATGAAGGATCTTTGTGAACGTTACCTTGAGCTTTACCAAAAAACAACCGGTGAAAGTTTTCCGGATAATCCTCGGGAACAATTATCCAAAGCCATTGAGGCCGTATTCAAATCCTGGAATAATCCGCGCGCAGTCAAGTACCGGGAGATCAATCATATCACTGATCTGGTTGGAACTGCCGTGAACGTTCAAACCATGGTTTTCGGGAATATGGGAAGCACTTCGGGAACCGGGGTTCTCTTTTCCCGGAATCCCTCTACCGGGGAGAAAAAACTCTATGGAGAATACCTCATGAATGCTCAGGGTGAGGATGTTGTAGCGGGGATTCGAACACCCCACCCTATCGAGGATATGAGAACGCAGAACCTCAGTATGTACGATCAGATCCTTGAGATCAGCAATCGGCTGGAAAAACACTATAAGGAGATGCAGGATATGGAGTTCACCATTCAGGAGGGGACGCTTTACTTTTTACAGACCAGAACGGGCAAGCGAACTGCTCCCGCTGCAGTTAAAATCGCGGTGGATATGGTGGAGGAGGGCCTGATCGACAGGGACACGGCGCTGATGCGTATAGAGGCGAATCAATTGGACCAGCTGCTGCACCCGATGTTCGATCCATCCGTAGAAAAAAAGGTTGTTGCTCAAGGTTTGCCGGCATCACCCGGTGCCGCCTCCGGGCGGGTGGTTTTCACCGCTGAGGACGCCGAAGAATGGGCCGCTCAAAAGGAAAAAGTTATCCTGGTCCGAATCGAAACTTCTCCTGAAGATATCGGAGGGATGAATGTATCCCAGGGTATTCTAACCGCCCGTGGGGGCATGACTTCCCATGCTGCCGTGGTCGCAAGGGGTATGGGTAAATGCTGTGTGGCCGGCTGCGGCAACCTGAACGTAAACTACGCCCAGAGATCGTTCTCCGTTGGTGGGGTTACCGTGAAAGAAGGGGACTGGATCTCCCTTGATGGCACTGCCGGCGAGGTAATGCTGGGGAAAGTGCCAACTATTAAACCGGAATTGACCGGGAATTTTGCCAGGCTGATGAACTGGGCCGATGAGGTAAAAAGGCTCAAGGTTAAGACCAATGCGGATAATCCCCGCGATTCACAGGTTGCCCGGGACTTCGGCGCTCAGGGTATTGGACTATGCCGAACAGAGCACATGTTCTTCGAGGGGGATCGCATCAAGGCCGTCAGGGAAATGATCCTGTCCAAGGAGGAAACCGGCCGTAAAAAGGCCCTCGATAAACTGCTACCCATGCAAAAAGAGGATTTTAAGGGGATCTTTAAGGTGATGGACGGCCTGCCCGTGATTATCCGGTTACTGGACCCGCCACTTCACGAATTTCTACCTAAAGAGGAGGAAGAGATCCAGGAAGTTACGGCTGAAATGGGTGTGGACGCAGTTGAACTGAAAGCGCTTATCGAATCCATGCACGAGTTCAATCCGATGCTCGGATTCCGGGGATGCCGCCTGGGGGTGAGTTACCCGGAGATCACCGAAATGCAGGCACGGGCAATTCTTGAAGCAGCCGTGGAATGCCGCGCGGAAGGGATTGATGCCATCCCCCAGATCGAGGTCCCGCTTATCGGCAATGTCAAGGAATTTGCACTGAACAAGATTATTGTTGAGAGGGTCGCCGGCGAAATGGGTCTGATCCGAGGCAAGGATTACTGGGTAGGAACCATGATCGAGGTGCCCCGTGCCGCTATAACCGCCGATGAGATCGCCCCGGAAGTCGATTTCATGAGCTTCGGTACCAACGATCTTACCCAGATGGGCTGCGGGTTCTCCCGGGATGACGCCGGTAAATTCCTGAAAAAATATGTGGAACTGGGCATTTATGACCGGGACCCCTTCCAAACTATCGACCAGGCCGGAGTGGGCAAATTGATGAAGATATGTGTGGATAATGCCCGTAAAACCAAGCCCCAGATAGAAATAGGAATATGCGGTGAACATGGTGGCGAACCAGCCTCCGTGGAGTTCTGCCATAAGATCGGGTTGAACGATGTAAGCTGCAGTCCTTACCGGGTTCCCATCGCTCGTTTGGCCGCAGCCCAGGCCGCTATTAAAGAAAAACAAGGCAAGTAATTCTAATTGCTTTAAATAATGCCGGAGGTTCTTATCCGGGCAAGTTCTGCGGGATTAATCCGGCCCCTAAATGATAAAAAAGCACTATCCCGGGGTGATAAGTAGATGAAAGCGCTTGTGACCGGGGCGACCGGTTTTATCGGCAGCCACCTGGTAAACGATTTGCTGGATCGGGGATTCGAGGTAAATATTACCGCCAGAAGCTCCTCCCGGCTGGATTGCTTGCCCCTTACCAAGATTTCAACCACAATCTGTGATATCTGTGAACCAGCGGATTTAAGGGGCGAACTCAAGGATCTGGATTATCTTTTCCACCTTGCCGGATTGACCAAGGCTTACGACCCCAGGGATTATTACCGTGTTAATGCCGAATCAGTGGCAAATCTGCTGGCCCTTTGCGCAAAGGAATGCCGGAGTCTCAAACGCTTTGTTTACCTGGGAAGCCTGGCCGCCATGCGCCCCAGTGAAGGAGAACCGGTAAACGAAAACTCCATTCCGGCACCGGTTACCGACTATGGTAAAAGCAAGCTGGAAGGGGAAAAATTCGTAAGAAGCTTCCAGTCCCTGTTGCCGGTAACCATCATTAATCCACCGTTGGTTTTCGGGCCCCGCGAAGGGGATGTATTTCTCTATTTTAAATGGGCTAAAAAAGGCATTATTCCCCTCCTAAGCAACCCCCAGATGCTTTTTTCAGCGATTTATGTGAAGGATCTGAACAGGGCCGTAATCGACGCCGCAATGAGCGAAAAGGCGATTGGAGAAACCTATTTTGTAGCTAATCCGGAGGCATACAGCCTGCAATATTTTGGGGACCTGCTCTGCCGGGTAATGGGCCGCAGATGTATCAGGATACGTATTCCAGGCTTACTGCTCTATCCAGCTGCACTGACCAATACTCTGTTCTGCAGTATGTTAAAAAAACCGGCATTGCTTGATCTTCAAAAACTCAGGGAACTTACCCAAAGTTGGGTCTGTTCACCAGAAAAGATAAAGAACCATCTGGGTTTCCAGCCTGAATATTCACTGCAAGATGCCCTCCGGGAAACCTGGGAATGGTACAAGGCCACTGGCTGGCTTTAAACCATTTTTAAGGGGGAAGAATGCATCAGGAAAATGAAATGGGGGGCTGGCGGGATTTTTGTAAATGAGTTTACGGAATTGTCAAAAATCATGCCAGCCCTGACCTCATAAATTTCTTGGCATTAAAATGATAACCGCTTATATTTACAATCAAATAACTTTTAAAATAGAATTATGATCATACTGTTCTATACCCTTATCACCACTATCCTGTTTCTGTTGGGAGGATTACCTATGCTGCTCTTTACGATGTTTTGTGGGTATGGTCTCTCCGAACGACTGGGATTTATTCCCAGATTAAAAGGGCAGGTAATCTGGATTCATACCTCATCAGTTGGTGAGGTAAGATTAGCAGCCATTATCATCCCACGACTCAAAGAAAAATTCCCCCAATTCCAAATATTATTGACAACTATCACAAAAACTGGTAAAGAACAAGCCTGTAAATTACTGGGAGATTCGGCGGTTATCAGCTTTATGCCACTGGATCATCAGATTTTTATGAGTATAGCTCTGCGTAGGATCAGGCCGGTAATGCTTATCCTTACCGAATCTGAATTGTGGCATAACATGATACGCATGGTCAGCAGGGTAACTCCCCATATTTTTATGATTAACGGAAGGGTTTATTCAAAGACCTTCAATTGGGCTCGTTGGTTTAAACTATATTTTATCGAAACCCTGGCATATTTTCAGCTACTGCTGATGAAGACCCAAGCTGATGCCCAGCGCCTGATACTTCTGGGCGCCCCTCCTCATAGGGTAAAGGTACTGGGTGACCTGAAGTTCGCTCAAAAACTGGATAGTTCCCCTGGTATAATAAAACCTATTTCTTCCGGAAATAAAACTATC
>JAFGGQ010000164.1 GCA_016930435.1 bacterium | reverse complement strand
TTTATAAAATATATTCCTGAACTTAGGTTACCATTTCCCGCTTCACCAAGATTCCAGCTATATTTATATACGCCTGGCAGGAATATTTGCTGAGCAATGGTATTTAATTTATGGCCGTATAAATTGTAAATTTCTAATTTTCCAGCAGTTTTTAACGGGATCCGGATTTGAATTGTGAGTATGGAGTTAAATGGGTTGGGGTATATTGTCAGGGAGTAATGTTCCGGAGCATTTGATTTTAAAGGGATCCAGGCGGGATTATTGAAAATGATCGTATGAGTGGTGGGCATGTCTTCAATTAAGATAGTGGAATCAGATGGGACGAATTCGATGCCCGGGACCTTATGGGGAATAACTGTCCAGAGCCCATCGCAAATAAAAAATGTATCCCTGCTTCTTCCCGGAATATAGGGCAGGGCAATAGTATCTTCCAGAAAGGGAAAACTAATGGGATTGAAGCGGATATCATCAATGATGTTCAACTGATCGGCAGTAAGACCACTAAATCCTACGATCACGGTAGCGTTAGCATTATCGACGTACAAACTTCCAATATCTGCAGTTGCATCAGGGGGTAAGTCAACCCGGATCTGGTTTACCGGATAAAAAACGTCTGAGGTGCCATCGTAAATTATTTCCAGAATAAATTGGGCTGGAGAGAGCAGGGCGGCAAATTCAAATAATCCTGACGGTTCAACATGGGTTTCATAAACCCGCATACCCGATTCAGGGTTTTTTAAGAGTACACGGAATGAATCGAAAGAGACCGGATTGGGATCATCTGCGTCGGTGAATAACTTGCCAAAAATAGAACCGTCTTCAGATACTCCGGAATAGCTGAAATTAAGATCGAAATGAACAAGTGTGTCAGTTATCAGCGGAATGGTGATTAAAGCTTCTATTGGTTCAGCGATCAGGCCCATAGGATGAATGGGTTTAATTATCCAGGTGCTTGATGAGAGGTTCAGATGAAAAGTGCTGTCAATCTCCGGAAAAGGATACTGTGCTTCGATAAGGTAAAACTCAAAATCGCGGTAAGTATATGGGATGGATGCCTCCGGTATGCTCAGAGAGATGTAAGCGTCTTCATATAAGGATGGGGACAGGTCTAAAATCCGGATATGGACAACCCCTTTGGTATTGCCCACATAGAAATCTGGTATCAGGAGGCTATCTCCTTCGTAGTTAAACGATATCTTATCCGGATATATAAATGGTTCAGCGTCGAAGTATCCTTCATAATTCAGGGTAGCATAATAATCTCCGGTGGGTAGCTCGGTTTCCTTGATATAGTGCTTCACTATGCGGGACAGGTTCCCCCAGGGGTAGTATTGCCAGGCCATTTTCGAGGCAACCAGCGAATCGGTATAAGCCTGATAATATTTTATTTCCAACAGGTTAGCCTGGAGAAAATAGGAATCGCGGTTGATGTAACCATGTACACCTGATGGTGCCCCGCAGGGAATATGTATGTCAAATTCCTGCCATTCGTCCGGATAAACCGAGATATCCTCGCAATAGAAGGAAGTATCCCTTACCAGGGGTTTGAAACCGCCGGGAAGCGTCTCGGGAAAAGCTATGGTCCACTCTCCATCACACACATCGTGGAAGTACATTACAGTTCCAAAGCCATAAGGATGCCTATAGGGGACCATTTCAAAGATGAAGAAATCGGTTTCATAATGGTGCCCGGGGAATTCGGGAATTTCAACCCCGGTTGCGCTTCCGTCCATTAAAAAGAAGGTATCAGAAGGCAGGTAGTAGGGAGGGTAACCAATGAAGCTCATCAGCAATTCACCGCTGCCCTTGTTAAGGTAAACTTGAACCCGGTCGGGACGATAGGGACCCCCGATGGTAAAACCCTCTGGATTGGCAATGAAATAATGCAGGTTCCAGAACCAGTATTTAGGCTCTGCCCGAACATTCATTGGCTCTCCGAATACAGGACAGGTTATTGAATAGGAAGCAGAGTAGGGTATCTCATAGCGGTATATTAGTTCCCCCCCGGTTCGGTCATAGTAATTTATATGAAATCCATTGATTTGCATTGTATGCTGCCATGCATCTGCGGTATCTTCAACGAATTCCATAATGAAATAATCTACAGGCATCGTTACGGTAATATAAAGGCTATCCCCTGGCATAACCGGGATGTTGCCGTTGTCCTCGATCAGCCTTGTGAATGGGGGCCGTTCTCTCCGTGGAATATTTTGGATTTTTAGCCTGGAAGCCTCCGTGAATCCGGAATAGATAGGCATAGCGACCCACCGGTTAGTATGGAAATTATGCTCATAAAAAGCCCTGAAAATATCATTATAGATATAAGCCGATAGCTGATTATCAAGGGTATCCTCTGAATCAACTTCTAAATATAACCAATAGATGCTGTCCAGGGGAAGATAGATCAGGTTGGTAGTATAGGTACCCGGGCTAAAAGCATAATAAACAGTATCATTTAACATATAACCTTCGAATTGCTCATTGATTAAAAACCCGAAACGGCTGTTATCGAAGAGATAATCGGAGAAAGTACCTTCGCTGATAATTGTACCGTAAGATGCTGATGACCAGCGGTCACCATGCCGGTATTCAAAAATCCTGAGATATCCGTTTATTGGCAGCATTTCACCAGTAATAGAAAATAAGCTACCCGCAATGGAAACCCGGGCCTCACCTACTGAAAGAAAAATTGTATCTCCCGGGGAACCTCCGCAACCATGATCTCTATGCAGGATATAATTTTCTGGATAGGTTTCCTCCCGGTTGATATCAATAGTGTACCAGACCTCGCCTTCTGAGCTGTCCGGGAGATTATAAACCATGATCGGAGTCAGGATTTCAGGATAAAGAGATGCAGTAGTGTAGCCCGGGCCATTCAATAAGAGGGGCAATGGTTCGGAGATGGGAACAGTAGATGAATCATATTCAAATATCAGCCAGATGGTGTCATTTTTCTCAAATAGGGTATCGTTAAAAAACCAGTGATCAATTGGATCAAAAGGGAAAAAGTAATAAAACGCCAAATGAGGTTTTAGAAATGCCTCGGGAATCTTATAATAAATGCCATTTCCGGAGATACCATCACATAACTCATAAGAGACGGATGCCTCGAAAAAACCGTATTCATCGGTTCCGGTAAACAGGGTTTCACAAACTCCACAATGAGAGCAACGCTCAACGGTGATCATAAAAAGAGATTCAGCATGAACCGGTTCCCCGGATGATGACATTATGGTCCCAGAAATAATCCCGGAATCCGGTACAAAGAAGGGTATATAGATTTCATATCCGGTAACATGGCCATCAATCAACACGGAGTCAATATAGTCTTTTAAAACATACCCGCTCTCGGTATGTTCTTCATATTCGTCTAAAATAGCGACAATGATATTACCTGGTTCAGCGAACCAGTTCAACAAAAAATTACCCATACTATCTGTTTTTACAAAACCGCCGACCAGGGGATCCAGTCTTCCTCCCAGGAAAATAATATCTTTTAACAGGGGATGCGGGGGGGTGATTCCTTCTAAAATAAAACTACCCGAAAGGGACATACTGACCGAATCAGCCTCGCCGACATGCATATTGCGCGTAATTATAGTGCTGTCCTCACGAAATTGGATAAAATAACTTGATGGCCAGAAATGAATCCATACTTCGCAATAGATAATACCGGCTGTAATATCCGAATCAAATAAAGTTACTTCAGTTGACAGGGTGTCATTATCAACAATGTAAGCTCTATTGAACAATTGAATATCAGCGGAATCAATCATTCCGTTTGTATTGACATCTTCGAAGATAAAAAAGAATACGGTATCTTCAGGGACACAATCCAGCTCAAAAGCCCAGGTTTGATCTTGTGTCATGCTATCAGCGGGTATCCCTTCAACGAAAAGGTCAACATAGGAAATTGCGTACAGGGGTAAATGAAATAAAACTAATATGATTATTAATACAGATTTCAAAATAACCCTAATGTTGATCTCCATAAATGTGCTCCATGCAACAGGTTGAAGACGGGAAGCAGGTTTTGTTAGCGTAAATATATCCCTTTCATTATTTTTTGATTTTGATCATTGGTGAATTTAAAGAAAAATACACCTGAAGCTGCTTCCAGGTTTTCAGGATTCGGTCCATCCCAATGGAGATGGTGATTGCCGGAAGGCAGGTTCTTTTTCAAGATGGTTGCTACTTTATGTCCCGTAAGGTCGAATACATCGATAGTAACCAGACCCTGACTTTCATTATAAAAATCTATTGAAACAGAGCTGTTGAAGGGATTAGGATAAAGAGAGACGTCTAATGTTAGGGGCAACAGATTCTCGTCAATAGCAGTATGAGTTACCGGAATTCGCATGGTGAACCAGGGCCAATCGGTAGTTTCGGTAATGGAAAATGAACTCTCTGTAACCGCAGGCAGATAGCCGGGTTCTATCAGTTCGGGGATTGTAACCGTCCATTCGCCATTGCATAGTTCATGTTCGCCTCCAACAACATATTCCTCAGCATAATAATCGATGAAGAAAGTGTGCGGAGTATAGTATTGGTGACCTTCACCATCCGTGCCCGTCAGTTCTACGGTAATACCTTCGGTGGGAACGGAATCCAGGTCAAATCCCTCCAGTATCATCATGAAGTGATAATTTGTAGGGTCGGCATAGATGTCTATGGACTCCGGATAGTCTGAAGGTGATATCCATATTGTATCCCTTATAGAAGGCGACACAAAGACATGTTCGGCAAAGAAAGGATCGATCACTCGAAATAAAAGTCCGCAGCTACTTGCCCGAACAGGTATGTAAACGGGTAGTTCATCGGATAGAATTGTGGATGTGATTACCTCAAGCGAGAGTGGATCAATGTAGTCCGCTTGAATGTTACTGGGATATACTTCGTAATTATCCGGGTCACAGGAAAAATTAATTAGTATAGAATCTTCGAAGGCGACCAATGGTACGAAGAGATCGATACCGGTTACAAAGCCATCAGCATAAATATGCCTTCTTATTGAAGCAAAGTCATAGATTTCAGATATGTATGGAGCCAAAAAAGAGATCTCCACATCGGTGATTGCAGCTCCCCAGTTGATAGTATAATCACCCATGGGAGTGCATAGCCCCAGAAAGGTATCTCCGGAGCCTTCAGGTTCAGCCTTTAAAACTATAGTACCAAGGAGTGGGTTTGGGGGAGTGAGTGACTCCAGAATTACACGGCCCGAAATGGAGCGTAGTAGTGGATCGGGCGGAAGCACCCGCAGATGCGTGTATATGCTATGATAGGAATCCCTTGCTTGAATGAGATAATGAAAAGGGGGAAAGTGGAATGGTATGTGTACGTTAATCCGGCCAGCGGTAGTATCCAGGTCTGGATAGATATGATAGGTATTGTTATCCTGAAAGACCAGAGGTTCTGAAAATAAGGCCAGATCACCTTCATCAATAGTTCCATTGGAATCCAGGTCGATATAAGGGATGATCTCTACTTCCGCATAGTTCTGGCAATTAAAGTCGAATACCAGCTCTTCTCCCTGGCGCTGAATATATGATTCCACACCCTCCACAAAGATAAGGAATTCAGTCATTCCGGCAATCCGGGGAGTAATTTCATAACCAGTAACATGACCATCCACGAAGACCGAATAGGCTGGTTCGAATTCGTATCCCCCGATATGCCCCATAACCATTATAGTGAGTGTATCATCAGCACCAGGCCAGTTAAAATAAAAATCCCCATAATCATCGGTAAGAGCAAACATAACCATCATAGTTGTAAAAAAAGTGCCTCCCAGTACCGGGATATTGGCCAGTCTGGTATCGGGTGGGGTAACCTCTTCCAGCACGATGGTCCCGCTTAAAGACCTTTCAAGGGGGTCTGGTGCCAGGACAGTAAAGGGTATTTCGATGGATGATTCACCCTCTGCCGCCTGGATTACGTATAGTCCGGGAGGAACATTGAAACCCCATGGAAAGGACATAGTCCCCTCGGATGGATCGGTATCCGGTATAAAATCCTCGGAATTGTCCACAAAGTTCAGCATAAAAATTACATAATCACCAGAATTAATGTCCCGGCTGCTATCCTCATCTACATAATAATAAAGCTGAACCTCGCCGGAATCGGTGTCCATTTCAAGGGTCTGCATCTGACCCTGCGTCTGAAGGTTTGACTCTACACCCTCAACCAATACTCTAAAATAACTCAAAGCTGAAGCTTGCTCTGAAAATAGTAAAAATGAACCGAGTATCGTAAACAAAACTACTTTAAATTGCACCCTCATTTTATCACTCCGAATCTTTTGAATTAAATATTGCTCTCATTTGCCCTTTACTACACAATG
>JAFGGQ010000163.1 GCA_016930435.1 bacterium | reverse complement strand
ATCGGCAATCTCTTCGCAGGTACCCAGGAGAGTCCAGGTGAGACTATTCTGTACGAAGGCCGAAGTTTTAAGGTATATCGGGGAATGGGTTCACTTGGAGCAATGAAACAGGGGGCACGCGATCGGTATCACCAGGAAGAGGTCACCGAACTGTCTAAAATGGTCCCGGAAGGGATCGAGGGCAGGGTTCCCTATAAAGGCCAGGTTACCGATTCCGTTTACCAATTGGTGGGCGGGATAAAATCCGGAATGGGCATGATCGGGGTCAAGAATATCGATGAACTCCAAAAAAATGCGAAATTCATCCGAATAACATCCTCCAGCCTTAAAGAAGGCCATCCCTATAATGTCATCATCACTCAAGAAGCGCCAAATTATAGATTTTCGTAAAATAAAAATAGTGCTCTTTTAAATTTATACTATATTATAGGGTAAGGAGGTCGAGTGACCGCCTCTCCCGCTCTGGTGAGAGAGGAGGAAAGTCCGGGCTTCTACGAGTCAAGGTGGTCGGTAACGCCGACTCCGAGCAATCGGAGGAAAGTGCCACAGAAACTATACCGTCCCGTTACTGAACGGGATAAGGGTGAAATGGTGAGGTAAGAGCTCACCGTCCCGATGGTGACATCGGGAGCAGGGTAAACCCCACCTGGAAGCAAGGCCAAACAGGAAGTAGAGTGACTCTCTCGTTTTAACTTCCGGGTAGGCCGCATGAACCTGGTGGTAACACCAGGTAAAGATAGATGGTCACTGCCCCTTTTATTGAAAATTTGTTTCATTTTCACTAAACGGGGTACAGAACCCGGCTTATAGACCTCCTTCCATTTTGGAAAATTATTAAGAAAGTTTAGCATAAATATGAAATGGATTGTAGAAAAACCTGCCGACATTAATCTGTCCATGAAATTGGCCAGGGAATTGGAACTCCACCCTATCATTTCCCAAATTTTAGTTAACAGGGGTTTAACCGATGTAAAGCAGATGAAGGACTTTTTCTACCCATCTTTAGATCAGCTTTCCGACCCATTCTGCCTCTCCGGTATGACAAAGGGTATCGACCGCATTGTAGAAGCCCTTAAGAATAAAGAAAAGATCATGATATTCGGGGACTATGACGTTGACGGGATAACCGCTACTGCCCTTTTATTCCTGGTTTTGCGGCGCTTCACCTCGGAAGTCTCTTACCATCTCCCCAACCGTTTATCCGAAGGTTATGGATTATCACAGGAAGGTATCCAGGATGCAGCATCCAATGGTGTATCCCTGATCATATCGGTTGACTGTGGAATAACCGGCATAGATGAGGTGGAATTTGCGAAGACCTTAGGGATAGATTTTATTATTAGCGACCATCATGAACCCGGCATGAAAATCCCTGATGCATACTCCATTATCAATCCGAAACTTGATAGGAATGTTGGTGATCTTAAGGAATTAGCCGGGGTCGGGGTTGCTTTCAAACTGGCTCAGGGGCTCTTTGATACCTTCAATCAGGATCACTCTGAGCTCTTTTCGCATCTGGATTTGGTTGCCCTGGGCACCATCGCTGACATTGTCCCGCTGATAGGAGAAAATCGGATTCTGGCCAAATTCGGACTGCGCCAGTTGGAATCTACCTCCAAAATAGGTTTAAAAGCCCTGCTCAAGATAGCCGGGATATGGGGACAAAAACTGGAGAGCTGGCACATTGTCTTTATTCTGGCCCCCCGTTTGAATGCTGTAGGCCGGATCAGCACTCCCCGCACTGCCTTTGAACTGCTGACTACCCATGATGCCAGGGAGGCCAACCGGACTGCGGAATTGCTGGAATCTGAAAATCGCAAGAGAAAGAAACTGGATGAAAGAATATTCGAAGAGGCCTTGGACATGATCGAAAATAAAATCGATTTGGATAAGGAAAAGGCAATCATA
Organism: bacterium; assembly: GCA_016930435.1. Lineage (GTDB taxonomy): Bacteria > UBP14 > UBA6098 > JAFGQG01 > JAFGQG01 > JAFGGQ01. Next base: position 8,173 of record JAFGGQ010000163.1, on the reverse strand, counting down.
CTATCCAATGATAATTGGCACCTTGGCGTAATAGGTATCGTAGCTTCCCGGATCGTCGAGCGATATACCAGGCCAACGATACTGATCTCCAACATCGATGGCGAGGGAAAAGGTTCGGCCCGAAGCGTTCCAGGATTTCACCTTCTGAACGCGGTCAAGGAATGCAGGGGATACCTTTTAAAATACGGGGGCCACAAATATGCCGCAGGGCTTTCCATCCTTCCCGAAAATATAGAAGCATTCAAAGAAGCCTTTAATAAATATACTTCTGATAATATAGTAGAGGAAGACCTGGTTCCCAAGCTAAAGATAGCCGCCAAACTTGGCCCGGAAGACATCGATAAGAACCTGGTCGAATGGCTGGAACTTTTCAAACCCTATGGACCAGACAACATGAGACCAGTGTTCTTCATGGAGAATGTGGAGGTCGCTTTTCGCCCTAAATTGGTGGGAGAGGACCATCTCAGATTCAAGATACGTACCCCTCAAAAATTGCTGAACGTCATCGGATTTGGATTCGGAAAATACATTAATTCTATTTACAGGTCGGAATTCCCGCTGAATATCGCTTTCGTTCTGGAATTCAACCACTTCTACGGGTATCCCCAGGTACAACTGCGTTTAAAGGACCTGGTTCTCGGGGATAAAAATATCGAACAAAGTTGATGTCAGGCTGGGCTTTCCAAGCCCTTTACATAATTTACCATCGCCACGCCATTATCCTTTGAATACCCCCCTTCAAAAATAGTGAAGGTTTTTATTCCCAACTCTTCTATCATTTTGCCTATAATGCTGAATATTGGAGGGGTAAGTGAGATAAAAGCGAGGTGATCCTCACTTAGAGTATCCAGGCCAAGGGAAACGCCCAAAATAGAAGGCTTGAATTGGGCAATAAGCTCCAGGGCACCTTCAAGTACTGAGATATATTGTTCATTACCCGTTAAAGGGGGCAACGGAAAGTTCAGGCAATTATCTTCGGAAGACGTTCCGGTCCCAGGATACAAGGGACTTTGGTGAAGGGAGATATAGAGTACGCGGTAATCTCCCTTGAAGATGGATTGGGTTCCATCTCCATGGTGAACATCGATGTCCAGAATAGCAACCTTCTCGGCAGTATCCAGGGCTTTTTTGGTGGCAATGGCGATATTATTAAAATAGCAAAAACCCGCTACCCTGTTAAATTTAGCATGATGACCCGGAGGGCGCATCAGGGAGAGCGCATGTTCTCCGTTCAGGGCAATTACTGCGGCCTCCCGGGCGCTTCCCGCGGATAGTATGGCATAATCATACATATATGGAATATTAGGGGTATCATAATCCTGGAAGGTATTTTCCTTAACTGCCCTGATCAAATCCGGTGAATGGGCCAGGAGCAGATCATCCTTTCCGCAGGGAACCGGCTCTAAAAAGGAATATCCTGCTTCTTTGAGCCTGTCTGCGCAAATTTCCAATCGTTCCGGGGATTCGGGATGGCCATACCACCGGTATTCTAAACACTTTGGATGGTATAGGATCTTCATTTAATTAAGGAAGCTGTAAAACACAAATAAAAGGCTTTTGAAAAAGCAATCCCGGGAGCCGGAATCGAACCGGCACGAAGATAATCTTCGAGGGATTTTAAGTCCCTTGCGTCTACCTATTCCGCCATCCCGGGAGTAGTACTTTAAAGAGCTTAAAAATTAAAAAGGCGCGGACCGGATTTGAACCGGTGAATAAAGGTTTTGCAGACCTCTGCCTTACCACTTGGCTACCGCGCCCTATTTTCCTGTGTACAATTAACTATTACCGATAAAATTTAAAAGCGGGCGATGGGGATCGAACCCACGACCTCCTGCTTGGCAAGCAGATGTTCTGCCAGCTGAACTACGCCCGCTTAAAATATAAACAAACCAAATCCCTTTTTCAAAAAGCAGTTTAAAAATATAAATCCAGACTCGAATTTGTCAATACCAAATTCTAACTTTTTAAGATGAGACGGTCCCTTCTGGATCTCTGGGTCCAGCATAAACTCACCGCCAAAGCATCATATTCATCAGCGCTTTTAATTGATTTTACATTCAATATTTTTGATACCATGAAAGCGACCTGGCTTTTGCTGGCATTGCCATTTCCGGTTACCGACTGCTTCACCAGTTTTGGGGGGTATTCCTCCACAGTTATCCCCTCCTCCATCGCCGCTAAAATAACTGCTGCAATTACCTCTCCTAACCTCAGTGTAGTCTGGATATTCTTACTGTAAAAGGTTCTCTCTATGGCAACCACATCAATTTGCTGGTCCTTGATGATCTTCCTTATAGTACTAAAGATGTCCTGCAGTTTCTGGCATTTATCGTCCCCTTTTGGGACCAGACGGCCACTTTGCGAATAGCGATTTACCCCTTCCAATTGATTCAGAATACCCCATCCTAAAAAACGGGTGCCCGGGTCTATGCCTAAAATATTCACTCTCAAACTCCCTAAAAAAATTCCCTGATGATCTGGCTGACCGCATCCTGATCGTTGGTGAAAGGCGAAACATAATGGGCTTTTATCTTGACATCTTCCGGCGCATTTCCCAAAGCCACTGAATAACCAGCAACTTCAAACATAGGAATATCATTATAATAATCCCCGATCACGAATGTCTTAGCGGGATCGATCCTCAGATGTTCTGCCAAGCTCTTTAAGGCGGTTCCCTTGGAACAGGACTTACCCCGTAATTCCAGGTACCACATAGGGGCGTATCTGATAGAAGGAAATTTAAAAATAGCTATTTCATTGCTGTAACTCAGGTAGATTTCCTGATATATCTCGTTGATCATAGAGTCTTCTCCTGCGATCAATATCTCGCATGGATCTAATTGACTATCAGATTTGAGGGGTAACATATTAGCTATCCAGCTGGAAAACGCTTTTTGGGGAATGGGCAAAAGATTTTTCATGAAAGCGCGATCCCCCTCGATAACCCCAAGCGAAACATCATATTTGCTAGCTATTTGTACTATATTATTGCTGATTTGGGGATCCATGGATTCCTTGAAAAGGGGATACTTTTCACCTAATTTCTGGCTCCAGGCCCCATTCAGGGCAATTACCGGTTCATCAATTCCCAGTTCCTCTATATATCTGACCATCGCCGGGAACATCCGGCCGGTTGCCAGAGTAACCTTTAATCCACTTTTACGGGTACCAAGTATGCTTGCCCTGACACCCGGCGTCAGAATCGGCTCGGAATTTAAAAGCGTGCCATCAAGGTCTAAAACTAAAAGTTCATAATCCATGAATAACACTGCTTCTTATGAATTGAACTCATCGATGATATTATCATCAATATCGAAGTTGGCGGAAACCGATTTTACATCATCATGCTCTTCCAGTTCTTCAACCAGTTTAAGCACCTGAATGGCCTTTTTATCCTCAACCTTAACGTATGATTTGGCCACTGCCAATATTTCCGCACTATCATAAGCCAACTCCATCTCATCCATTTTGTCCCGGATAAGCTGAAATTTATCGCTTTCCGTATAGATCTCATAGATATCGTCAGCATCCACGATATCGGAGGCCTCGACGCTCATAGCCTTATCGAAAAGTTCCTCCTCGCTATATTTTGTCTTATCGACGGTAAATACACCTTTTCTTTCAAACATCCATCCCACACATCCGGTTTCACCAAGGTTACCACCGTGCTTGGATAGAATATGCCTTATATCGGCAACCGTCCTTTTTTTATTATCAGTCAGGGTTTCAACAATGATAGCTACTCCACCGGGGCCATATCCTTCGTAAGTTACTTCCTCATACTGGACCCCGGGCAGATCACCGGTACCCCGCTTCGTAGCTTTATCAATGTTATCATTTGGCATATTGGCAGCTTTGGCGTCCGCAATTGCAGACCGCAAACGAGGGTTCATTTCGGGATCGCCACCACCCTCTTTGGCAGCGATGGTTATCTCCCTTATCAATTTAGTGAATAGCTTGCCCCGTTTGGCATCCACTATCGCCTTTTTATGCTTGATACTTGCCCACTTTGAATGTCCGCTCATAAAACAGCCCCCTTATGGTTATTACATTATAATTTTTGTATCAGAGTATATTTAACTGCTAAAATTCCTGTTACTTCATTTTAAGCAGTTCTTTTAAATTCATTTTATAAGCTTCTACACCGGGTTGATTGAAGGGATTGACCCCCAATAATAAACCGCTCATCGCAACTGCTTTCTCAAAAAAGTAGAATAGCTGGCCCACATAGTATGCGTTCAGCTTTGGAATATTTATGGTTAAATTGGGAACCCCACCGGAATAATGAGCATCTTCGGTAGCCTCTTTAGCTTTTTTGTTAACATACCCAAAGGTATGCCCGGCAAGGTTGTTCAGACCGTCCAAATTTCTGGCGTCTTCCGGAATCCGGACATCTATTCCGGGCTCTTCCACAATCAGAAATGTCTCAAAGACATTCCTCATCCCTTGCTGTACCAATTGGCCCATGGAATGGAGATCGGTAGTATAATTTGCAATAGCGGGATAAATTCCCTTACCATCTTTACCTTCGCTTTCACCAAAAAGCTGCAGCCACCACCTGGCAATATCGCACATAGAGTGGGTGAAATTAGCAAGTATCTCGATTACCTTTCCCTGCTCATAAAGAATATTTCGAATAGCGGCATATATATAGGAGATATTCCGGAAAATATCGGGAGATTGGGTCATCTGCGCCATCCTGCGCGCTCCCTGAAGCATTTCATCAATACCGATGCCAACCACGGCCATGGGAAGCAGCCCCACAGGGGTCAAGACCGAGAAGCGGCCCCCTATATCATCGGGGATCACGAAGGCCTTTATGCCCGTCTCCTCAGAAAGTTTCCGCAACGCACCAGAGTGAGCATTAGTAGTAGCAAAGATACGCTGGTAGGTTCCCTTTTCCCCATATTCCTTGAGCATATAATTCTTTAGAACCCTGAAAACCAAAGAAGTTTCAAGGGTAGATCCGGATTTTGAAATTACATTTAAGGTTATCCGCTTATCCCGAATCACATCTAAGAGATCCGCCAGGTAGTCAGGGTAAATACTGTTACCAGCATAATAAATACGGGGTGATATACTACTTATCTCATTGTGAAATGAATGTGTGAGGGCATGTATCGCCGCCCGGGCACCTAAATAGGATCCTCCGATCCCAATCGAAACGAATACATCTGAATTCTCCCGGATCCATTCACCGGTTTCCATAAGATCATCCACCTCGGGACGGGATATTCTATCGGGGAAATCCATCCATCCCAACCAATCATTCCCGGGACACTTTTTATTTATCAGTAAATCATGTTTTTTGTCAATAATATTCTGAATCCGCAGGAACTCTTTATCGGATATAAAACCATTGACATTTTTATAATTTAATGTTATTTCTTTCAACCCATTCTCCTCATTCCTTTATACTATATAATCTAAATTTTATAATATGAACAGGGTCTTATTTATAGACCATTTCTTCTTCTTCACCGGTAAGAACCCGGAGTGCGCCCTGGGCAAGGGCAAAGAGTTCGTCTTCACCGGGATAAACCTTAACAGACGCAATAAAATTAATCCTTTCATTTATTAAGTCAAGCAATATCTTACTTTTAGCCAAACCGCCGGTAATAAGGAGGGCATCTACCTGGCCCTTCAAGACGGTGGCCATTGCCCCGATCTCCTTGCTTATCTGGTAGGCCATAGCTTCAACACATTCACGGGCTTTTTGATCGCCTCCTCCTATGCGATTCTCTATTTCGAGCATATCGTCAGTTCCCAAATAGGCATACAATCCGCCCTTCTTGAGCAATTTTATTTTCATCTCATTAGCGCTATATTTTCCCGAATAGCACATTTTCATCAAGCCGGTGGTGGGCAAGGTTCCCACCCTCTGGGGGGAAAACGGACCCTGGTCATTTGCATTGTTTACATCTATCATGCGGCCTTTAAGGTGTGCGGTGACGGAGATACCCGTTCCCAGATGAGCGATCACTAAATTCATATCTGTATAGGGTCTATTGATTTCCTTAGCATAGTTTTTAGCCACCATTTTGATATTCAGGGCATGAGCAAGGCTAACCCTGGGGATTTCCGGCAGGCCACTATAATAAGCCAGGGGTTCGAATTCATCAACGGATACCGGGTCCACGATGAAAGCAGGTATTCCCAACGGCTGAGCTAATTCATAAGCGATCAAACATCCCACATTGGAAATATGATCCGCTTGCACATTCCCGCTTTTAACATCCACGATCATGGTATTATTGATCCGATATGTGCCGCTGACCAGCGGTTTGAAGGGTCCACCACGCCCTACTATGGCCTTCAACTCTCCCAGATCAACCCCATGCGTCTCCATAACCTGCTTCACCATGTCCAGGCGGTATAGAAACTGGTCCACCAAATGCTCAAAACGGGATAGATCTTCGCCATGATGCTTGATATTTTCCGAGAAGATCTCCCTGTTATCATCGAAAAGTCCCACCTTTGTGGAGGTCGCTCCCGGATTTATGGATAATACTTTATAGCCCATTATTTCCTCCTGATTTATGTTTCACTCATCAGTTTTCGCGACCTCTCTGACCACATCGATAATGGTTCCATCGCGGTATTCAATCAGTGCTACAATACGGTCTTTTAGACGGGGTGGTTCCGGAATACCGGTGATGTTTTCCACTTCTTTCTTAAGATGATGAATTGGTTTGATAGGCAGGGCCGAATTTTTAAAACGGTCAATAAGGTCTTTTCTTCGTGGATTGATGGAAATTCCCCTTTCCGTTACTATAACATCGATGGTTTCACCGGGTGTTGTTACGGTGGTTACCCGTTCCCTGATTATGGGTAATCTCTTACGGTAAGAAGGGATCACGATCATGCATAGTCCGGCTCCGGCTGCGACATCCGTATGACCCCCTATACCATGCAGCAATAATCCGTCAGAATGGGTATTCACGTTAACGTTGAAATCCAGGTCAACTTCTGTTGCCCCCAAAAAGCCAATATCCTGGCGGTTTACCAGGCAACCCTTGCTGTGAATATTAGCGTACATGCTCATTGGCGTTTCAACGTGTTTAAGGTCATCCCGAAATGACTGGATACTGGCGGTATCAAACACCTGGCCATCATAGAGCACTTCTACCAGTCCTTTGCGGAACATATCCACAGCGAATTTGGTGATTCCTCCATTAATGAACCGGGCTTTTATACCTTGCCGTTCCATCTCTTCGCCCAGGAATTTAGTTATAGCCAGCGAGATTCCCCCGGCGCCCGTTTGGAAACTGAATCCATCCTTGAAGTAACCTGAATTTATGATGAAATTCGCGGCGTATTGTGCAATTAACAGCCTTGTGGGGCTCCTAGTAATCCGGGTGGTACCGGATACGATCTTTTCCGGGTCCCCGATAGAGGGGACCTGTACCACGTAATCCACATGCGTCGATGGAATTGAATAAGGTACACAGGGATAGGGAATCATGTTGTCGGTGATCACCACAACCTTATCTGCATACATTGCATCCACGTAGGAATATGCCAGCGGCCCGCATGCGGAGGGTCCATAGACGCCGTTGGCATTTCCGTAGTCATCCGCGCAGGGAGCGGCGATAAAAGCAACATCGATATGCAAATCACCATCTTCAATAGCCCTGACCCTCCCGCCATGAGTTCTAAGAATTGCCACAGTGGGCAGTCCTCCATGGGATACAAAGCGGCCTACCGGGCCATTCATGCTTCCCTGAATATTTCCTATCACCCCATTCTTGATATGTCCGATCAAGGGTTCATGCACCGGAAATAAAGCAGTGGGCGCCAGGGTAATATCCCTGATCCCCATCTCCGCAATGGTATCTACAACCATATTTATGACCCCATCCCCATCCCGAAGGTGATGATGAAAGGAAATGGTCATTCCGTCCCTCAAACCACAGGCTTGAATGGCCTTCTTGATGGATTTAAGCACTTTATTCTGTCCGGGTTTACTGACCGGAACGGGTACCGCGGCCTTCCGGCCTCCCCCATTATCTTTAAAAGCGCCCCGGAAGGGCTTCAAAGTGCGGCCATCTATCTCCCTGGGGATCATGCGGCCAACAGCATTTTCAACATAATCGTATTTATACGGCATCTATTATCCTCCTTCAATAAATAAAGGACTTCAAATTCTCAAACTGAAAGGTTATTATATATT
>JAFGGQ010000162.1 GCA_016930435.1 bacterium | reverse complement strand
ATTATCATATATAATAGTGGTTAAGTTTTTATAAGTCAAGAAAAAATTGAATATTGCTTTTCTTACTACAGAGGCATATACAAGACTGCATAAATACCTGATGAGCATCAGTACGGGGTCTGAATGCAATTCGTGATAAAAAAGAAAAACCAGTAAATTTAAATTTACTTGCGTTTAGAAGCAAAAGACCTTTTATTTAAGTGGAATTAAAACATGGAGTGTGATATTAAACATGCCGGGGGCGGGACTTGAACCCGCATTCCCTTGCGAGAACTAGCTCCTGAAGCTAGCGTGTATGCCAATTTCACCACCCCGGCAAGCTTAAAAATTGTCAAAGAAAATTCAGAAAACCAAATTATAATAATTCTCGTTTCGGTCAAGAGTAAAATGAAACTAATCGCTAAAAATAAAAAAGCGTCCTTTGCTTTCGAGATTGACGAGGTCTTCGAGGCTGGTATCGAGCTTAAGGGTTCCGAGGTAAAATCCATTAGGGCTGGGAAAGTAAGTATCAAAGAGGCTTATGGCAAGGTCAAAAGTGGTGAGATATTCATCATTGATATGTACATCAAACCCTACGAAACCGGAATGCACTTCAATCCAGACCCCAACCGTGTAAGAAGACTATTATTACATAAGCAAGAGATCAATAAGATCGCCCGGCAAACCCTTGAACAGGGATACACTCTGGTTCCTCTTGAAATTTATATATCCGACAATGGTTTGGTAAAGCTTAAAATAGCCACTGCCAAGGGCCGCAAATTATATGATAAAAAGCGGCATATTGCCGAAAAAGAGGCTAATAGGAGACAGGATCGGGAAATCCGCGAAGCCCTTAAAAAAGAATCATGACCTTTTTCGTTTTTTAGAAGGGGACGAACCGTCCTTTTCAGCTTCCTTTTTTACCTTTGCGGCAAATTCCTTTAATCGCTTCACAATTAAATCATTGATACTATTCTTTGTATAGCTACCATCCTTCAAGCGCTTACCGGCCTTCATGCCGGTGAGCAATGAAAGTCCTTCATCAATAGTGCTCACAGCCCAGATATGGAATTTGCCATCTTTCACCGCCTGAATTACTTCATCCTTGAGCATCAGATTCCTTATATTCTGGTGGGGAATGATCACTCCCTGTTCTCCGTTAAGCCTCTTGGCTTTGCAGATCTCATAAAACCCTTCGATCTTGTAATTAACTCCACCGATGGGTTGGATTTCCCCGTTCTGATTGACAGAACCGGTCACAGCAATATTTTGCTTGAGAGGAACATTTCCAATACTGGAAAGCAGTGCATATAGTTCGGTAGAAGAGGCGCTATCCCCCTCTATTCCGCTGTAGGATTGCTCAAAACAGATACTGGCAGATACGGAAAGAGGGGTATCAATCCCGTATTTTCCGGAGAGATATCCGCTGAGGATCAGAACGCCCTTATCATGGATAGGACCGGACATCTTTACTTCCCTTTCAATATTGATAATCCCTTTTTTACCGGGGTAGGCCCGGGCAGTGATCCGGGATGGCCTGCCAAAGTAATAATCCCCTAAAGAAATCACCGATAAGCCATTGATCTGACCTACCTGTTCCCCCCGGGTATCTATCATCACGGTTCCATTATTGATATATTCGGTCATTCGGTCCTCGATCCGGTTCGACCGATGCTCTTTTTCCATAATGGCTCGTAGGATATCATCTCTCTGAACATATTCGTGTTTTTTACGATCGGCCCAATATGAGGCTTCCCGAAGCAGATCCACAATTTTGATAAACTGAGTGGTCAGCTTATCCTTGTCTTCAGCAAGGCGACTGCTATACTCTATCACTTCAGCGACCGCTGCTTTATCCAGGTGCAATAAATCCTCGTTATTACATATTGTAGCGATAAAGGCGGCATAATCAATAATATTCTCTTTGTTTCGTGGCATTTCGGTATCAAAATCTGCCTGAACCTTGAACAGTTTCGGGAAATTGTCATCGTATTCATTCAGCATATAATAAAGATCAGTATTACCGATCAGGATGACCTTAACATCCATAGGGAGGAATTCCGGCTCCAGGGAAGTGGTAGAGACCATGGCATATTGATGCCCTAATTCTTCTATCCGAATGCGCTTGTTTTTAAGGGCGCGGGTAAGAGTATCCCAGGCGAAGGGATTGACCAGTAAATCATAAGCCTGCAATATAAGGTATCCCCCGTTAGCCTTATGCAGAGCTCCCGGTTTAATCATTGTGAAATCAGTGATCAACATCCCCATATGCGTTTTGTGCTCTATCCTGCCAATTAAATTATAGTATGTGGGATTTGTCTCGTAAATTACCGGCGCGCCTTCAGTTTTGGAATTATCCACCAGAACATTCACCCTGAAACGGTTAAAATAATCGCTGCCTTCATCTCCCTCAAATGGGTTCTGAATCTGCTGACTATCTGAAGTATTCATATTCTTGATAATGGGAATATTATTCAGTATCTCCTCTTCAACCTGCTTGAAATATTTTTGAATTTGAGAAAAATCTTCATATTTCTTTTTTAGTTCACTCATAATAGAACCTACGGTGAGTGAAGCGATTTCTTTATCAAGTTCCTGAATCTGTTCCTGGGCCTCCCTCTCCAGCCTCCTTAATTCCATAAGAGAAGAGTTGAGGATATCCTGTACCATGGGCCGTGAGTTTTCAAAAACCTCCTTCTGCTCCGGGGCCAAATCGTTATACTGCTGCTGGCTTAGCGCTTTACCATCCTTGCCCAATGGAACAATAGATAATCCAGTAGCCAGCTTCAACAAAGTAAAGGAATATTTCTTTATCTTCTTTTCAAGGTCTTCCAGATGTTTATCCCGTTGTTCCTTAAATTTATTGATCAACCTGGATTTTAACTTTTCATAATCTTCGGTTTCAAATATAGATGGGATGGTCGTTTTTAAATGATCGATCAAAACCAGCATATCTGATTGCAAAGCCTTCCCCCAGCCAGGAGAAACCAGCAATAAACTGGGATGGTCAGAATCACTAAAATTGAACACATAACAAATATCATCCGGAACAGTCTCTTTTTTTGACTTTTCTTCCAGT
>JAFGGQ010000024.1 GCA_016930435.1 bacterium | reverse complement strand
GGGGAAGCAGACCCTTCTGGATTTCAAATACCGCAGGATATTCAAAGCCCAAAGGGGCCAGCATGGCAAGGGTAATTGGAAAACAGGGGCAGGCGGAGCGGACCTGATCATTGGGTTCCCCCCGGGGACCATGGTCCTTGATGATAAGACTGGTGAACTGCTGGTGGATCTTAAGGAGGGTGAATACACTATTGTTAGGGGTGGCCGGGGCGGAAGAGGAAATGCCCAATTCGCCACCTCCCGGAATACCGCTCCTATTTACTGTGAAGAGGGCAGAAAAGGGGAGTCGCGGGAACTGCGTTTGGAATTGAAAGTGATCGCTGATGTTGGCCTGGTCGGCCTTCCGAATGCCGGAAAATCCTCTTTCCTCGCAAAAGTGACCAGGGCTAACCCCAAAATCGCCTCCTACCCGTTTTCTACACTTAACCCCAATCTGGGAATAGTGGATACCTCTTTAGGGAAGAGATTCGTTATCGCCGATATACCAGGTTTGATAGAAGGCGCTCATAATGGCAAAGGACTTGGCACTGATTTTCTTAGACATATTGCCCGAACTAAATTATTGCTGTTCATCATCGATCTTTCACGGGAATACCCTGCCGAAGATTATTATACACTGATAAACGAAATTAAATTGTATGACGATGCGCTTATCAGCAAACAGAGAATCATAGTGTTTAACAAGATAGATATCGCCCGGGATAAATTTGAGCAGAAACCCAGGGTAACTGACCATATAAATCATTTTTATATCTCTGCTGCTACCGGTGAGGGGATTGAACCCTTAATCAAAAAAATCTGGGAAATCCTGGCCCAGTTAGGTGAAAATGAAGGAGGACCTGAATAAAATTCAGTGGTATCTGGGATTAAGCACGGTCAAGGGTATAGGCCCATCCCGCTACCGAACCCTTCTGAATACTTTCGGATCAGCGAAGGGTGTTTTTGAACAATCCAGGGCGAAATTAGAACAGCTTTTATCAGCTGATGCAGTTGATCAGATACTCGCTTTCAGGCCGGATAAAAATGATTTTGTCCAGAAACAACTGGAAGCCATTGAGTCCTATGGGGCTAATTTTATCCCGATCGATTCAGAACATTATCCTTATCTTTTGAAACAGATTTCTACAGCGCCACCCTTTATATTCGCCTCGGATTTGTTTAAAAAGGCAGATGAAGTTGCCATCGCCATGGTAGGCACCCGAAAACCCTCCTACTATGGAAAGGGCGTGGCTGAACAATTTGCCGCAGAATTTGCGAACAAGGGAATAACCGTGGTAAGTGGTTTTGCAGATGGGGTTGATACGGCTGCACATCGTAGTTGTCTTAAACATGGGGGAAGGACTATTGCCGTTTTCGGATGTGGTCTGGAGGTCATCTACCCTTATTTTAACAGTAAACTTTACCGGGAGATCAAGGAAAAGGGGATACTGGTTTCGGAATTTCCAATGGGGACTAAGCCGGATGCAATTAATTTCCCCCAGCGAAACCGGATCATCAGCGGTCTGTCACTGGGCACAGTGGTGATCGAGGCGGGATTAAAAAGCGGAGCCCTGATTACCTCCTCCTATGCCCTGCACCAAAACCGCGAGGTCTTCGCGGTGCCGGGAACCATAAATTCCCCGGAAAGTGAAGGAACCAATCGTCTCCTGCAGAAAGGGGCTAAACTGGTCACCAGCGTTGAAGATATTTTGGAGGAATTCCCCTTTATCATAGTGCCCAAAGAAGAACGTGAAGAGGCTTATCAACAGGTTAGTTCTCTCACTGAAGATGAAAAGAAAATCTATGATGCTCTTGATTTTAATCCACAGCATATAGACGTTCTTGTTAAAGCAGGGGATTTTGAAATGTCTCATGCCCTCTCCATTTTGCTTGCCCTGGAATTGAAAGGTTTGATCAAACAGATCCCCGGCAAAAGGTTTGTTCGTGTCTGAGCTTTTTTAATTGAAGAAAACCTGACCCGCTTTTTGTATTGACAAAAATTTACTCCTAACATAGATTCAGATTTCCGGACGGATACAAAGAGGAACTCTATGCACGAGCTTGCTATAGCGAAGAATATTATGGATATCGTGCAGGAACATATTCCTGCTCAGGGAGATACGGTAACCATAGTGCGGCTTACCCTGGGAAAAATGTCCGGTGTAGTTCCGGAAGCCCTCCAGTTTTGTTTCGAAAACATGATTCCCGGTACTCCTCTTGAAGGTGCCAAATTAGCAATCGAGGAGGTCCCGGCAAGGGCTTTTTGTATGGAGTGCCAACGCGAATTCGAAATTGAAACGGTTTCATTCTTGTGCCCTTTCTGTAATTCGCCCTCGATAAAGCTGTTGTCGGGGCGGGAAATGCTGGTAAACTCAATTGAGATCGAGGAGAAATAGATATGGAGATTAAAATTTTGCAAAAAGTACTTCAGGCGAATGACGCCCTGGCAGAACAGACACGCCAATACTTTAAGAGCAAAGGGATATTGGTCATTAACCTGATGGGTTCACCGGGGGCCGGGAAAACCACATTCATTAGCAGAACTATAGAAGCATTGAAGGGCGAAATAAACTTCGCTGTCATTGAAGGCGACATTACCTCAACTATTGACGCTGAAAGATTGTCCAGGTTGGGAATCCCGGTGGTGCAGATAAATACTGAACCCTTCGATGGCGCTTGCCACCTCGAAGCTACCTGGATCAAGGACGCCGCCCTTTCCTTTGACCTGCAGAACCTGGATGTAATCATTATTGAAAATGTGGGGAATCTGGTCTGTCCGGCCGAATTCGATACCGGAGCCCATAAAAATGTGGTAATTCTCTCAACCCCCGAAGGTGAAGATAAACCCCTCAAATACCCACTGATGTTCAGGGTTTCGCATGCTGTAGTGATCAATAAGATTGACCTACGGGAAATCCTTGATTACAATCTGGAGGTGATAAACCAGAACTTGACCACGGTTAATGACGCCCTCGAACGTTTTATACTGACCTCTAAAACTGGGGAAGGCTTCTCTCATTGGATTGATTGGGTTAGGAATCAGCTAAAAATTATAAGAGACTAATAAGTATAATTTATAATCGGGTTATGGTAGATAGCTATTAATCTAAAACTATACCTAATTTTTTTTTGGAATTTTTATTTGACAAGATTCATTATAGGTATTAAATTAGGTTTCAGGTTTCAATTTCAGGTTAATGTATGAATTAGTTACAAGAATAATGGTATTATGGATCAATAAATCGTTTAAACTAAATAAATAGATAAATTGATGAACAATAAATTTATAAGTGTACTATCCAACATAATTGCCGGTAAAACAGGTTTTTTCATTTGGAGTTTTTACTAATGGAAAAGTCCTTGTTAAATATGGATATTTTTAGGAGTAATCTAAAACAACAAAATGCATAGGGGGAAAAATGGCAGAACGAACCGGTGTATTTATCTGCAGGTGCGGTCCCAATATTGGAAATTCTATTGACGTAAATGCGGTTATGCAAGAGGTTGGGAGGATGGAGGAAGTTGAATTTGTTACGGATCACAACCTGCTTTGTTCACAGGAAGGCAAGGCTTTTGTGACCGAACAGATCAAGAAGAACAATCTGGATCGGGTAGTTATTGCGGCCTGTACTCCCAAGCAATATGAGCAGCTTTTCATGAATGCCTGCAGGGATGCTGGCATCAATCCTTTCCTGATGCAAATGACAAATATTCGGGAACAATGTGCCTGGGTAACTGCGGATCGGCAGGAGGCTACCGAAAAGGCCCTCGGTTTTATCAAGGCTGCGGTAAGCCGTGTTAAGCTTCATGAATCAATGGAAAAGAAGGCTATTGATGCTTCTCCTGATGTGCTGGTAGTGGGAGGGGGAGTAGCGGGTCTGGAATCGGTGTTGACCCTTGCCCAAAAAGGGCGAAAAGTATATCTGGTAGAAAAAACTCCATTTATTGGGGGGGTAGGAGCCCTGCTCGAAGATGTATATCAGACTATGGAATGCGCGCCATGCATGCTTGCTCCGGAGCTACAGGAGGTGCTCCAGAAGGATAATGTTGAAGTCTATACCCATAGCGAATTGGAAGATGTAGTTGGTTCTTATGGGAATTTCACCGTTAAGATACGTAAGAAGGCCCGTTACGTAGATATAGAAGCCTGCATCGGTTGTAACGCTTGTTTTGATCCATGTCCCGTTGATGTCCCCAATTTATACGATCAGGGATTATCCAACCGGAAAGCCATCTATCTTCCCTTCATGGGCGCTTTACCTAATGTTCCGGTGATCGATTCCGAACATTGTATGCAATTGTATGGCGAGGAATGCCGCCTCTGTGAACAGGCTTGCGCTTTTGGGGCTATCAGGTTCGATGACCATGATGAGATTGTGGAGAAAAAGGTAGGCGCTATTGTACTGGCTACTGGGGCTGATCTGATGGATCCCCGTTCTATCCCTCAGTATGGTTATGGCCGTTATGAGAATATTTATAGTGCGATGGAATTGGAAAGACTATATGCCTCCAATGGCCCTACCGGCGGTAATATTATTATGAAGAATGGAAAGAAACCCGAATCGGTGGCTTTCATATACTGTGTGGGCCGCAAAGAGAAGGGTTATTGCTCTGGTATTTGTTGCATGTATTCGGTTAAATTGGCCAGGCATGTTCAGGAAAAATTACCTGAGGCCAGGGTCTATAGCCTTTATGATGATCTCTGCTTACCCAAGAAAGAGAGCCAGGTGGTTTATAAGAAGGTCAAAGAGGAGGGCATTGAGTTCATCCGTGCGGGTCAGAGTTCCACCGTTACCCAGGCCGGAGACAAATTGAAGGTTTCGTATGATTCTCCTATTGGGAGAAAAGAGATCATCGTTGATATGGTAGTGTTAGCCCCGGCAATGGTGCCTTCAGGAGATATTTTGAAGCTGAGTGAACTATTCGATATCCCTCTTGATGTTTACGGTTTCTTCGAGCAGGAACATCTTCTGATGAAACCTTTTGGAACTCCCCTTGAGGGGGTTTATATCGCGGGAACCTGTCAGGGGCCCAAGGATATAGGTGATTCGGTCGCTCAGGGTGGGGCTGCTGCAGGCAGAATTCTTTCCCGACTGGTTCCAGGAGAGAAACTGGAACTGGAGACGAAGGTAGCCAATATTAATGAGGAAATCTGCAGTGGTTGCCGTATATGTATCGGGATGTGTCCTTTCTCAGCCATTTCAAGGGATATTGAAAAGAGCATTTCGGTCGTTGATGAAACCCTATGCCGGGGCTGTGGAACCTGTTCCGCCGCTTGCCCAACGGGTGCAGCCATTGCCCGGCACTATACTTGTGAACAAATCTTAAAGGAAATCGAGGGGGTAGTACAGTGAGTAACTATAAAACTAAAGTAGTCGGATTTTTATGCAACTGGTGCTCCTATGAAGGAGCGGACCGGGCTGGCGCAGCTAAATTGAAATATCCCGGAAACCTGCGTACAATAAGAGTGATGTGCAGCGGTAGAGTAGAACCCCAGTTTATTCTGAAAGCTTTCAGGGAAGGGGCTAGCGGTGTGCTTATACTGGGTTGCCATCCCGGTGATTGCCACTATAAAAGCGGAAATTATAAAGCTGTCCGGCGGATTGAATTGCTCCGCAATATGCTGGCTCAATTAGGTATCGAACCGGAGCGGATAAGACTGGATTGGGTAGCTGCCTCTGAAGGAGAAAAATTCGCCAGGGTAGCTAACGAAATGGTGGAAACAATAGAGAAATTGGGGCCACTACAGATAAAATTCGAGTGAAGATCAGGTATTATTATTTTTAACTTGACTTTTTATGTCCCCGATTTACATTATTTCACCTGAAAAACTAATGGCGACTACTTTGTTAATTGAAGCATAAAGTAGTAATAAATAAGAAGGTCTTATAAAATCAATATTTCAGTATATTTAAATTAACTGAAGATAAGGAGTGAACATGGATTTAAGCAGCTTAAGGGGTATAGTTGGTGAGGATAACGTCAGGGATAATGTCGCTGAACTTTATGTTTATGGGGCGGATGCTTCTGTTCATCAGGGATTACCCGGTTTAGTGGTAAAACCACATTCGATAGAACAAGTTTCCCAGATTATGGCCTATGCTAATTCGCAGAAGATCCCGGTAATCGCCCGGGGCGCGGGATCCGGGATGTCCGGTCATGCAGTCCCCATGGATACAAAATCGATAATCCTGGATATGAAGGCAATGAACCGAATTCTGGAGATCAAACCGGACGATATGTATTGCCGGGTTGAAGCGGGTGTGGTTGATGATGATCTTAACCGGGCACTCAAACCTTATGGTATTACTTACCCTCCTTCTCCCGCTTCCAGCAGGATCGCTACTATCGGAGGGGAAATTGCAAATAATGCCAGCGGATTACGGTCAGTTAAATACGGTGCTACTCGGGAGTACGTTCTGGGAATGAGATTGGTCCTGGCTAACGGGGATATCATTAAACTTGGTGCTAAGACCCGGGTAGAAGCCGCAGGATATCAGATTCACCGGCTGATCGTTGGCTCAGAAGGAACACTCGGAATAGTAGTGGAAGCTACCCTGAAATGCGTACCAATTCCCAAATACAGATGTCTGAGTGTAGCTACTTTTGACCAGCTGGAAAAGGCCGGCGATACTATTGGGGCAATTATCGCAAGCGGAGCCGAGCCTTCAATGCTGGAGCTTATGGATGATATTGCCATAAAAGCGGTTAATAAAACCCTGAATATGGACCTTCCCGAGGTCGAAGCATTGATTTTCTTTGAAGCTGATGGCAAAGTGAAAGAGGCTGTTGATCACGAAATAAATAGTATGCGCCTCATCGTTGAACAGCACGGTGGAACCGTAACCGCTACCAGTTACGATCTTAAAGAGCGAACAAAGATCTTCGGAGGCAGAAAGAAGCTCTTCGCCGCTCTCTCAAGATACAAAGACGGATGGGCTTGTACCTCACTTGCAGACGATATGGCTGTTCCTTATACCCAAATGGCAGCAACCGCCCGAAAGATCCACCAGATCGCTGACAAGTACGGCTTGATTATGACTGCCTACGGCCACTGCGGCTCAGGGGTTATGCACACCAAAATCCTGATGGACCCCTCTAAAAAAGAGAGCTGGGACGCCGCTAAAAAAGCTGTTGATGAAATCTACGATTTCGTCGATGAGGTTGGCGGAATTACCTCCGGCGAACACGGTATCGCTTTGTCCAAAGCCCCATCCTGGAAAAAAACACATGGTGACATGTTACCGGTAATGACCAAAATAAAATTTGCACTGGATCCAAATAATATCCTGAATCCCGGCAAATTGCAGGATGCTCCGGACGATTGGCTTACCGCTACTAAAATTCGCTATCAAATGCTTTAGAATTAAGCCCTATTAAACCGTGAAAGATAAATATAAAACTGAAAGCAGAATGTTGAAGGCCCTCGCTCATCCAGTCCGAATGCAGATCGTCGAAATCATATCCGGGCTGACCGAGGATAATTGTAGCGTTACAGCTATTCAAAAAATTCTCGGTCTTCCTCAATCCACAGTATCACAACATCTTCAGATACTGAGGGACCGCGGAATTATAAGCGGAGAGCGAAGGTGTGTTGAGACATGTTACAGAATAGTAGATGATAGGATAAAGAGAATTATGGAAATTCTAAAATAATAGTCCTTACAATTGTGAGTTAATTCTTCAATCATAAATTAAACCAAATTGGGAAGGGGCTATGGAAGTAAAGTACCTAAAAGATTGGGAAACAGAGATGAACACCTGTATCCGGTGCGCGTATTGTTTCGAGGGTTGTCCAATGTTCAAAGAAAAAGGTTGGGAGAGTGATACGCCGCGAGGAAAGGTGGTTCTCGCTTACGGACTTTTTACCGGTCAACTGGAACCCAGCGATTATATTGCTGAAAAAATACTGGAGTGTACATTCTGCAGAGATTGTATTCAAAGGTGTTCTGCCAATATATCGGTTCCTGATATCCTCACTGCAGCTCGGGCTGACCTGGTTGAAGCTGGATTCAAATATGACTCTCATGTGAATTTGCTGAACAAGGTCGAGAGCAGTGGAAATATTTTCGGAAAAGAACTTAAGGCTCCCCCACATCCGGGGAAAACGCCGGTTCTTCTGGGATGCCGTTTTCTGGAAAGAAGCGATGATGCCAAGCGTTATGTCGAGATTTTGACCAAACTCGGCATGGAACCTATGACCGTAGAAGATGAGGTTTGTTGTGGAATGCCTCCTGGAGTTCTCGGTTACAAGGATAAAACCAATAAACAAAAGGCACTCTTTAGAGAACGATTCCCTTATAATGAATTTATATGCATGTGTACCACCTGCGTGTTCTTTATAAGGAAATCTTACACTGATCTCAATCCAACTTATATTATTGAAGAAATATATAAGAGACTTCCTGAAGCCAACCCCAGACAGTTAGGTCTAACGGTTACCTACCACGACCCTTGTAACGTTGGAAGGGGAATGGATATGGTAAAGGAGCCCAGAAAAATCCTGAAGATGATCGGTTGTGATTATGTGGAGATGGAAACTTTCGGCAAAGAAGCTGAATGTTGTGGAGGAGGAGGCGGTGTGCTCGTTACCGATCGGGAACTATCGGAAAAACTGGCTCGAAAACGTTACCGTCAAGCTCTCGATACCGGCGCTAAAATACTGGTAACCCTATGTCCAACCTGCGAGCTGAACCTGGCTAATATGGCCAAGGAAGATGGTAACAAGATCGAGGTTAAAAACCTCCTCGACCTGATCTGGGAAGCTTTGAGGTAATTATTATTTGAAAGTTAGGATAGGTTAATAGTATGGTTTTAATTATATATATCGTAATATTACAATATATTGATAAAGTATTTAAATTTTATGTAAAACTGTAGAACCTAAAAATACGGGGAGCTTTAATGGCAGAAAATCTATTACAAAAGTGGGAAAAAGAGCTGAACAATTGCATCAGATGTGGCTATTGTTATGAAAACTGCCACCTGTACAAGATCTTTAATTGGGAATCCGATTCCCCCAGAGGAAAGTTACTTTTAACCTATGGAATATTGTCCGGCCATATCGACCCGACCCAAAACATCGCCGAAAAAATATTCGAGTGTTTTTCATGTAAACAGTGCGAAAAGGGATGCTCTGCAAAAGTCCCGGTTACCGATATCCTTGATTCCATGAGAGAATATCTGATCGATCAGGGATATGAGGTGGATGGAGTTAATGCGGTTGTGGATGAAGAATTATGCAGTGGCTGCGGTCTTTGCGTCGCGGTGTGCAAACCGGAAGCGGCAACTCTTAAGGATACTGAAGGCGGAAAGAAGCTATCTGACACGGACAGGATTAAATGCGAGGGTTGTGGAGTATGCATCCCTACCTGCCCTACAGGTGCCCGAAACCTTAAGGAAGGTTATGGTTTAACTGAAAAGGAATTGAATCAAGCCGTCAATAATTATTTTGGAAAAATCAGATCGTCGGATGATAAACCGAAAGTAATTGTATTCTGCTGTAACTGGTCGATCATGCCTGGATTAAGGCTGAGCAGCCCACTGGAAGTAGATGAGGAAAACTTCAAGGTAATTATTACTATGTGCAGTGGCCGTATAACATCCCAGATGCTTCTGGAAGCGTTTCGTGAGGGGGCCTGGGGGGTCATGATCGCAGCTTGCCCCTTTGGCGATTGCGAACATGACGGCAATTATAAGATGTTTCGCCGGGTACTCCTGCTGCAGAACCTCTTCAAGGTAATGAATATCAATCCTGATCGCCTCAAGGTGGAGTGGATCAAAACCAATGAAGTAGCCAAGCTGGAAAAGGCGATGGATGCATTTTTGGATAAGGTTGAGGAATTTGGCCCCGTAAGAAAAGAGGCCGATTCCAGGGTGGGTTGTTGTGTATGATTAGAAATTGTATAAATAAGTTTAAAGGTATTGAAGGGTTTATAAGGAGGTCGATATGTCAAAACCAAAAGTAGCCTTTTACTGGTGTGCTTCCTGTGGAGGTTGCGAGGAGGCGGTAGTTGATCTGGCTGAGGACATACTTAAAGTAGTGGATGCCGTAGATATAGTTTTTTGGCCGGTGGCTCTGGATTTCAAGAGGAAAGATGTCGAGGCTATGGGAGATGGCGAGATCGCGGTGAGTTTTATCAATGGTGCGGTCAGAACGGAAGAACAGGAAGAAATGGTAGAATTGCTCAGAAAGAAATCGGGAATGGTGGTAGCTTTCGGTAGTTGCGCTCATTTGGGGGGCATCCCTGGTTTGGCTAATTTCAGTGACCGGGCAGGGATTTTCGAAAGGGCTTATATCACTTCTGAATCCACCTCAAATCCGAACCGTGTATTTCCAAAAACCAGAACAGAAGTTCCCGAAGGTACCCTTACTCTCCCTGAATTTTGGGATACGGTTAGAGCTTTGGATCAGGTTATAGATGTAGATTATTATCTTCCCGGGTGCGCCCCTCCTGCCAATCTCATTATGGACGCCGTGAATGCGATCCTGTCAGGCGCCCTTCCTCCCAAGGGAACTGTACTGGCATCCAAAAAATCACTATGCGACGAGTGTGAGAGAAATGACAGCAAGCCCGAGAAGCTGGAATTGACCGAATTTAAACGGGTCAGTCTGACCGAGGTGGACCCTGAAAAATGTTTTTTGGCTCAGGGTATAATCTGTATGGGCGTAGCTACCCGCGGTGGTTGCGGCGAGCGCTGTATCAATGCCAATATGCCCTGTCGCGGGTGCTTTGGGCCAGTAGATGGAGTTACCGATTTCGGCCTCAATGCAATGTCAAGTATCGCCTCGATATTCAGCTTGCATAATGAAAAGGATATATCGGAAGAGGAGATGAAAAATACTATGGATAAAATTCCCGACCCGGCCGGCCTCTTCTATATGTATAGCTTACCCACTTCAATCCTTAGAAGAAAGAAAATGGAGGAATAATAATGGCAAAGAGAATAACCATTGATCCTATCACCAGATTGGAAGGTCATGGCAAGATCGAGATATTCCTCAATGATGATGGGAATGTAGAGAATGCTTATTTACAGATCCCGGAATTGAGAGGATTTGAGAAGTTTTCGGAGGGCCGCCGCTGCGAGGAAATGCCCCGTATCACTCCCAAGATCTGCGGAGTATGCCCCACAACTCATCACATGTGCTCTGCTAAAACGCTTGACGATCTTTATAAGGTAGAACCCCCGCCTGCAGCTAAAAAAATTCGGGAGCTTATCTATTCAGCTTTCATGTTCGAGGATCATACCCTGCATTTTTACTTTCTGGGCGGCCCTGATTTTGTAGTAGGCCCTACTGCACCCGCCGGCCAGAGAAATATCCTCGGGGTAATCCAGAAGGTCGGATTGGAAGCAGCGAGCAAGGTGATAGATATCCGCAAGAGAACCAGGAACATTATTACTACCCTGGGCGGCAGGGTGATCCATCCGGTATGCGGCTTGCCCGGCGGGGTCTCACGGGGCGTAAAACCGGATGAGCGCGAAGAGTTCATCCAGACTGCCCGGGATGCCGTTGAATTTTCTAAGTTCAGCCTTAAATTGTTCGCAGATATCGTCCTGGCTAACCAGGATTATGTCAATGTGATCGTTGGCGATATTTATAAGCATAATACCTACTATATGGGACTTGTGGATGAAAACAACAAGCTGAACCTCTATGACGGTACCGTCAGGGTGGTCGATCCCAGCGGGAAGGAATATGCCAAATTCCATGCCCGGGACTACCTCAATCACATCGATGAACACGTTGAAGAATGGAGTTATATCAAATTCCCGTACCTCAAGAACATAGGCTGGAAAGGCTTCGTGGATGGTCCGGATAGTGGTATTTACCGCGTTGCTCCGCTGGCAAGGACCAATGCCGCCGATGGAATGGCTACTCCTTTAGCCCAGGCAGAGTATGAGAAAATGTATGAAGTACTCGGTGGCAAACCCGCCCATAATACCCTGGCTTTTCACTGGGCCCGACTGGTAGAGCAGATGTACGCCGCAGAAAGATTACTGGAACTTGCTCTCGATGATGAGATATTAAGCGATCATATCCGCAATATCCCAACAGAGATTCCAACTGAAGGCGTGGGAGTGATCGAAGCGCCGCGGGGTACACTGTATCATCATTACAAAACCGATGAGAATGGGATTATCGAGAAAGCAAATCTGATCGTGGCTACCGTGAATAATTCAGCAGCCATCTGCATGTCAGTTAAAAAAGCGGCTCAGGGCCTGATTAAAAACGGTGAGGTCAACGATGGATTGTTGAATATGGTGGAAATGGCTTTCAGGGCTTATGATCCCTGCATGGCTTGCGCTACTCACTCTCTGCCTGGCTCTACACCGCTTGAAGTAACCCTTCGGGATCCCAAAGGAAAAATTATAAAAATCTTGCGTCAGAATTAGAAATTCATATATTTGCTCATTAAAATTTGATGGGCAGATAACCTGAACCTGATTTATTTAGCTGAGGCAGACTTTTAATGGGCAGTATAAAAAAATACAATAGTATTTATATAGTTGTTTTAACGCTGATACTGTTGTTCAGCTTTGCCTGCGGAACCGGATCCAAAGAGAACGATAATCTGGATGCAAAAACAGCCAAAGGAGAAGCCGGTAATAACCCATATACTTGTGGAGTTTACTTCGGGAGTATTGGCTGTCATAATTGCGAGGGTGTTGCAGGGATAATGGTAAAAGAGCTTTTTGAACAGTATCCTCGTCTTGTTTTAGTGGTTTATGAATTAGAGGGCTACAGCGAGAACGCCGAAGCGATAGGGGTTTACAATAGCAAATACAGGGCTGGCTTCATGATCCCGGTACTGATCTTCAACAGTACCAACAAAAATGCCGGTGGCGATGTGCTGGAAAGAAAGGTCAGGGATATGGTAGCTGTTGCCGAGGGAAACGAATGCCCGTTGCCTGATGGCAGCATTCCCTTTAGCAAGCTGGATATTAATTCCCTGCCCGGCTACCCCCAGATCTGGATGAAGGATCGCTTACTAATGAAAACCGGCAAGGAAGAGGTGGATTCAAAAGTTCTGCATAACCTGATGACAGCCGAATCCATTGAAGATTATATAAAGACCATAAAAACAGAGAGTTATTCCCCTGAAAATAACCAGTTGGTGCACAATCTGGCTTACCGAAATGCAATTCGAATAGGCGGGTGGATATTTCAGTGGGGTCCATACTTTGAATCAGAGTAAAAGGAGCCTCACTAATGACTACACGTGGTAAAAAAATCCTTATAGGGACCATTCTGGTTGTTATCCTTATTCTTATTTACTTTTTTGCCAGTAGAGCCTCAACGGAGACATTTGAAAATCTTGGGCTTCACATGCCCTTGCCCCTGTTCACCATCCTGATTTCCTTCGTTGATGGCTGGAATCCCTGCACCCTTTGGATGCTAACATTTATCCTGGGGGTCTTGGTCTCCATAGCCCATAACAGGGCGAGGGTTTTTATAGTAGGTTTCAGCTTCGTGGCCGTGGTATTTGTGTTCTATTATCTATTTATGGCCGCATGGCTCAATATTTACCTTTTGCTGGGTTATATCCGGATCATCAGGGTGATCATCGCCATTTTAGCCATTGTTATGGGCCTGATCAACTGCAAAGATTTCTTTTTCTATAAACAGGGTGTATCTCTGATAATCCC
>JAFGGQ010000161.1 GCA_016930435.1 bacterium | reverse complement strand
ATCGAAAATACAAGAAATAAGAAAATAAAAAATAGAAAAATAGAAAGGAAAAAATAAAAATATTATTCATTTACAGTTTAAACAGGGAAAAAAAAGATACGACTGGTTCATCCTATTCATCCTTTTGGGAAAGCTCGATCAGTGTACCCAGTATATTGGCCGGATGAATAAAGGCGATTTTTTTGCCGTGCGCACCGTTAAGCGGGGTGTCATTAATCAATCGTATCCCTTTCTTCTTCAGATCATCAAGCGTGTCCTTGAGCCCATCGGTTTTCAAGGCAAGATGATGGATACCCGGCCCCTTTTTTTCCAGGTATTTATTAAGGTGCGAGTTTTCATCCAGGGGCTCGATCAGTTCCAGGGATACGCCGAAGAGGTTGATGAGGGCGACCTTCACCCCCTGCCCGGGGACCTTTTCAATCGATTCGATTTCCAAACCCAGGGCTTCCTTCAAAAACTGCCCGGCTGTTTCGATATCCCTGACTGCCAGTGCAATATGATCTATACCTTTAATCATAAGTTCCATATTCTCCTTTAAGAATTTCGGTAATTTCTCCCAGGGTAGCCTTTGCCCTTAAGGCAGAAATTACCGGTGGC
This sequence comes from bacterium, assembly GCA_016930435.1. Lineage (GTDB taxonomy): Bacteria > UBP14 > UBA6098 > JAFGQG01 > JAFGQG01 > JAFGGQ01. The sequence continues at coordinate 3,868 of JAFGGQ010000161.1, read as the reverse complement.
ATAATGTTAAGGTTTCGCCGCGCTGCCGAGGCAAGCTCATCGAATGCTTTTTTTAGTTTGTCGTCTGAGCGGTTATCCCTATAGTAAATCAGGGACTGGGAGCGTTCCTGAGTGTTTTCAGCTTCAGAGGTAAATTCGGGTTCAACCTCTTCGCTTTCAGTCAGGAAATTTACACCCAGTATCTTTCTTGTCCCTGATTCTATTTCCTGTTGATACTGATAGGCGCTATCTTCTAGTATTCTGGCGGAGAATCCGGATTCCACGCATTTTGCGCCCCCACCTCGGGATTCGATATTGTCCAGTATCGCTTTGATTTCCTCTTCCATTTGATTGGTCAGTTTTTCGAGTGTATAAGAGCCTCCGAGCGGATCCGGCCAGTCGGTAACCCCGCTTTCGTAAGCAATCATCTGCTGGGTTCGGAGAGCCAGCTTAACGGCGTTTTCGGAGGGGAGGCTGAGCGCTTCATCATAGGAATTGGTATGCAGGCTTTGGGTTCCCCCCATTACCGCAGCGAATGCCTGCAGGCAGACCCTGAGAATGTTGTTCTGGATCCCTGAAGCGGTAAGCGTTGAGCCGCAGGTTTGAGTGTGGAATTTAAGCAGCCAGGATTTGGGATTCCGGGCCTTGAAGCGTTCCCTCATGATCCGTGCCCAGAGCCGCCGGGCAGCCCTGAACTTGGCCACTTCTTCCATAAAATTACTGTGACAACCAAAGAAAAATGAGAGCCGCGGCGCAAAGTCATCCACACCAATACCACGATCAATGGCCTTTTGAACATATTCCAGGGCATGGGAAAAGGTCAATGCTATTTCCTGTGCCGCTGTTGAACCAGCCTCCCGTATATGATACCCTGAAATCGAGATATAATACCAGCGGGGGATATTCTTGATGCAGTACTCCAGCACATCGATGGCAATCTTAACCGATGGTTCAACCGGAAAGATGTAATTACCCCGGGCCAGGAATTCCTTGAGAGGATCGTTCTGAACTGTACCGCTTAAATTTTGCACGGGGACCCCTTGCTCTTCGGCAACAAGTAAATACATTCCCAGCAGCATAGGCGCAGTAGCATTAATGGTCATGGATGTGGATACCCGGTCCAATTGAATCCCCCTGAAAATGGTCTTCATATCGTCGAGTGAGGATACAGCCACTCCGCATTTGCCTACCTCTCCCAGGGACATTTCATGATCGGAGTCGTAGCCCAACTGTGTAGGCAGGTCGAAGGCCACCGAAAGGCCCGTTTGCCCCTGGTCTAACAAGTAACGAAAGCGCTCATTGGTCTGGACGGCATTCCCGAAACCGGCATACTGGCGCATGGTCCAGAAACGCTTGGAGTACATTCCCGGATATACCCCCCGGGTAAAGGGATAATCTCCCGGGTTGCCCAGGTCGCGGTGATAATCGAAATCGGTTAAATCATCCGGGGTAGTATGTGGATTGTTTTCCTCGCCCATAAAGGCCTCCCTATATCAATTTCATTTGAGATTATTACGTTTGCTATTCCGATAATTATAATGCTTTAAATATAAGCCTTCAACCGGTAATGTCAAGAGACAAGGCAGGATGTTCCCCGGTTGTATATCCTCTACGAGGATAACTATTTTTTATCATTTATTATCTATAATAATAAAACACTATATAATTAAAATACCGTTGTGATCCTAACCCAGGAACATCGCAGATGTTCTACTATTGTAGCATTACGATTACCCCAAAAGGTAACCCTCGCAGAGGGTTTACATAACCGGATTATTCCCCTTCAACTACCAACAATTTTTGGTCTATCCCCACCACGTCGCCCTTATTTACCAAAACCTCGGTGACCACTCCATCACGTTGGGCAGCGATCTCGTTCTGCATCTTCATGGCTTCGAGTATCAACAAGGGCTGGTCCTTTATGACCTTATCCCCTACTTTCACATTGAGCTCGGCAACGAGTCCGGGCATAGGCGCTTTAATGGTGGCTTCCCCCTCTGATACAGCAGCCTCGATCATGGCTTCCCGGAACATAACCTCGTAAACATCATGCCCGATGCTAAGGAGATAATTTCCCTCTTTCTTCTTACGGCAATTGACCTGCAAGGAAAGGTTATCGAGTAATACAGAGTTAAAACCGTTCATCCTGCTGGGTGAGAGATCGAGCAGGTGTTTTTCGCCATTTACTTCGACGGTAAAGCGGCCCTTATCTCCCTGGACTTCGACTTTAAATTCCTGGCCATTGACCATGATGGTTTTTTTCATCTTAAGGCTCGCTTTCGGTGGATCAATTTCCAGTTGCTTTCCGTTTTCTGACCGCCTGACGCGGTGGTATGCGCCTGGGGCGCTAATTTTTCGCTTAAAGCTGCTATTGCGGCTACCCGGTTAAGATCCATGGGGGTTTCCTTTATCCGGAAAGACTCCAGAAAATGTGTACTGAAATCACCGGACTGGAACCGGGGGTCTTCCATAATCTGCTTGAGTAGTTTGATGGTAGTTTTAACGCCCACGATGCGGTATTCGCGGAGCGCTCGGATCATTCTCTGGATAGCCCGGGGCCGATCCTCCGCCCAAACGATAAGCTTGGATATGATAGGATCGTAGTTTACCGGTATTGTGAATCCTTCATACAGCCCGGAATCGATCCTTATCCCCGGCCCGGAAGGTTCTACCAGGTATTCCACCAAGCCCGGGGATGGCATAAAATTGTGGTCGGGATCCTCTGCATAGAGCCTTACCTCAATAGCATGTCCGTTCTGCCGGACATCTTTTTGCTTCCAGGGCAGTTTCTCCCCGGCAGCGATCATAATCTGTGCCCTGACCAGGTCCATCCCGGTGACCAGTTCGGTTACTGGGTGCTCCACCTGGATCCGTGCATTTACCTCTAAAAAATAAAAGCTCTTATTCTTATCAAGAAGAAATTCAACTGTACCGGCATTGCGATAATTCACTGCTTTGGCGATGCTGACCGCCGCAGCGCCCATTTTAAGCCTGGTTTCATTATCCAGGGCTGGAGATGGTGACTCCTCGACTATCTTCTGATAACGCCGCTGAATAGAACACTCTCTCTCGAACAGATGGATCACATTGCCATAATGGTCGGCAAGTACCTGTACCTCAACATGACGGGGCTGCTCTATATACTTCTCGATATAGACGCTATCATCCCCGAATGCAGACTGGGCTTCACGGCGACCCAGCTCGATCGCCTTTTTTAGTTCCTCGGGAGACCTTGCCACACGCATTCCCTTTCCCCCACCACCCATGGAAGCCTTGATCAGGAGGGGATATCCTATACGCTCGGCATGCTTCTCAAAATCCCCAATTTCCTGTGCTCTCGCGATCATTCCGGGGATTAGTGGGGCATCTGTTTTGCCCACCGTCTGACGGGCCGATATCTTGTCCCCTACCAATGCCATAGCTGCGGCAGTAGGACCGATAAATGGAATTTTTTCCTTTTCACAACGCGCAGCGAACCGATGATTCTCAGCCAGAAAACCATAACCCGGATGGATGGCCTCCGCATTTGATTTACGGGCAACTTCAATGATCTTGTCAAAATTAAGGTAGCTTTTCTCCGGGGCAGCTTCCCCGATCAGATAAGCCTCGTCAGCAAACCGGACATGTACCGAATCACGATCCGCCTCGGAATAGACCGCGACTGCCCAGATCCCAAGCTCCCGGCAGGCTTTAATCACCCGAAGAGCTATTTCACCACGGTTTGCAATCAATATTTTCTTGAACATGGTTTCCTTCTCTATCTAAACTTTGAAGTAAATTAGTCTCTGAATGCTCATTGTCAACCCTAAATTTGGGTTTCGCAAACTATCCATAATCTTAAAAAAGTTCATTATCCCGTTTCATGCAGTTGCAATTAACTATAATGCCT
>JAFGGQ010000160.1 GCA_016930435.1 bacterium | reverse complement strand
ATGCGGTTGCCATGGCCTCTCATTATGGAATCGCAAATGCCATAGGTGATTTTACAACAGCGGGTGATCGGCTTTCTAACGGGAGCGAACGGATCACCCTTCTAAACAATATTGGAGTTGTAGTGGATGCGGTTCGATACAGCGACGAACCGCCTTGGCCCATTGGTCCGGATCAAACGGGGCAATCACTCGAATGTCTTGACCCGGACTCAGACAACAGCCGCCCCGAAAACTGGCGGACCTCCCGGATCGATACCACCGAATCGGAAACCACATCTCAGTGGCAGTATATCGAAGTGACCGGCAACGCTACTTCGCAGCAAATCTATTTTTATATCAACGGTCCTGGGGAATGGCTGGTGGATCAGATTGTAATCACGCCAGAGGGTGGAGGTCCCAATATATTACCGAATGGTTCCTTCGATCCGGATGATTCCGGCTGGTTAAAGACGGGGAATCATGCCGGCTCGTACCGTACCATTGCCGACAAACATGATGGCATAGGATGTGAGCATATAGTTTCCACTGGTATTGGGGGCAGCAGTTCCAATAGCTTGAATCGAGATGTTCCGAGCATGACGGTGGGACAGAACTATACGATTTCCTGCTGGTTTAAATATCTCAGCGGCCATGAAACCCTGACCTTTCGACTTTCCAGCAGCACCGAAACCAGCGGTATCTACCAAACGGTAACCGCCGATGGCGTGGAGGGTGGATTCCCTGCGAGTCCAAGTGTAAACGATGAATATTTTCCGCATCTGGGTACCCCCGGTCTGGTTAATTCCATTTCTTCCGATGGCATTCCCCCCTTCATCCATATAGATAAGATGACCCATTCACCTGCCAAGCCTACCTCTACCGATTCCGTTACGATTACCGCCGAAGTCTCCAGCGCTGAAACCATAATGGATGTTACTCTCCATTACGAAGCCTTTATCGCGCCTTACCAGGATCCCAATCAGGTTAGCGCTCTCACCATGTTCGACGATGGCTCACATGGAGATAGCCTAGCCGGTGATGGTACGTATGGAGTAACGATTCCGGCACTAAATTCCCAGACCCTGCTCCGCTATCGGATCGAAGTAACAGACAGCAGTGACCGTAGCTGGACCTGGCCGGATGAGGGGGAACCTAATCCGAATAAAGCCTACTTTGTCTATAACGGCGAAGAAAATACCAACGCCCAAAGCTATTTCTTACTGATCCCGCAGGAGAACCTGGATTATCTTCTGGCCAATGTCTGGAGCCATAAGTATGTGGAGGCTACCCTGGTGGCGGAAGGTATTGTTTATGATCATATCGGCATTCACCTACGCGGCCAGGGCTGGCGCACACAACCTAAAAAAGGCTGGAAAATAGCCTTCAATAATACCGAATATTTACGGGATTTAAGTCGTTTGGATTTAGTCATGCATATGCCGGTACAGCAGAAAGTGGTTAATGATCTGTTCTGGTCCATGGGGCAGGGCAATCTCGCTACGGAAGTAGTGCGGTATTATATCAACGGTTCCTTTTATGGTGTTTTCCTAGCCCAGGAATCGCCCAGTTCTTCCTCTCTGAAAAGGCGGGGAATGGATGATACCGGTGAGATATTTAAAGCCAACGCTATTGACTGGCCTTATGGCAGCTATGTGCTTTCTTCGGATTTGGACTATTACGATCCAGCTGTGTATCCGGATGCGTATCCCAAGTTATATGAGAAAAAAAGTGATGCGTTAGGCTCTTTTCAGAGTTTGATTGACCTGACCTATCTATTTGCCCAGACCCCGGAAGCAGAGATTTATAATGCTATGGCAAATACCATTGAGCTTGATGAATGGTTCTATAAGTGGGCCATTAATGTATGTGGCCCCAATTTTGATATCATGGGCAGTAATTATACGATTATTAATCCTGTTGAGCCGGATTTGAAGTGGCAATGGATCAGTCATGACTATACTCACTTTTTTGCTTCCGCGTATAATTTTGATCCTTATGTATATTATGGTTATTTCAATAAATGGCAGGAAAGAACTATTAATAATCCGGCCTTGAGCAATCGGTTCCTGGTAATTCTGGACGATGTTTTACAAAATTATAATATAGTAGAAAATTTATGCACAAGACTTGACGAAGCATACGAGAAATATGAAGAGGATATTAACGATGAAATAGCACTGGGTTATGGCGGTAGCGGCCCCTTTGTTTTAACGTATAGCCAAAAGGAAAGTATCAAATCTTCCTTTGCGACAAGATGCAACTGGCTTGCGAATTCCTGGTTGCCCGGTAAGAGTTACACTCCCCCGGCAAACGAACATCCTACGATTCTATTGAATGATCCAATTTTATCAGGTAACACAATCAATATTCAATGGACCTATCATGATCCAGAGAGCGATACTTGCAAAGTAGATCTTTACTGGACCGACATGAAATGGTCCTATTTCGTACCGATAGAAGATGCTAATGACATCCCTGCTGAACAGGGATCTTTTCTGTGGTCACAAAACCTGCCTGCGGATTATGTATCCCACAATATATATATTCACGCGGTGATCCGGGATGACAATAGTGAACTGGTCGGTCGATATACCACCGTAAATCCGCTTTTCATTCCGGAAAATTGTGAAACCATCTGGGATCATGGTTATGGACTAAGCGGAGATCTGAATCAGAATTGTTATGTTGATCTGGAAGATTTATCCGCTCTCATTGCGAACTGGACCGAAAACAACGACCCCGGCACTACCAGCGGGGACCGTTGGGACTTCTGGGAGGATTTAGCTTTCTCCAGCAATCCCAACGGTGTCTGGTCGTACGGAGCATCTCCCAAAGCAACCAATCCGAATCAACCGGATACCAGCACGCTGATTTTATTTACCGACAATATCATCGGCACTTCGGGAGTACCCTGTCCTTGGTGGCATTATATTCCCATTCGCTCCGGCATGGTTCCCTGTGTTTATAAAAACACAACTACCGGCGATGTCTATGGATGCCCACCGGGGATGGCAGCTCTGCACGGGGCCTGCGATACGCAGGAAATGGGCGTGGCCCGTTGGACTGCCCCGGCAGCTGGTGAATTCATTATTCAAGGCGCCTTCTATAGCGGCAACACCGGCCGATGTGATTATTATGTCATTCATAACTTTACCTCCGTGTTATATAGCGAACTGGATTCTTCTTTCACCTCGGAGTTTAATCTGTTGGTTGAGTTAAATTCCGGGGATACGATTGATTTTGCCGTGGGAACCGGAACGGACGACTGTGGGGCAGACACGACTCCGCTAACGGCTACCATTGCAGAACCCAGCTGTGATAATATCGGTATTTACTTGGATGGGGATGTGAATAAGGATTGCATTATCAACCTGCAGGACTTCACTATTATTGCCAACGATTGGTTATTGTGTAATGATCCGGCTGATAGTAACTGCTCTCTGGTCTGGTAGGCTATTCGCTTGGATGGCGATAACTCTTT
>JAFGGQ010000159.1 GCA_016930435.1 bacterium | reverse complement strand
ACCCGGACATCAATAATTAATTATTTACAAAACTGTATAAAACTGCTATATATTTTAATGAAAGCCTTTGAATATTAAAAGCAATAATATTTTTCAAGGCACAACTTGTAGTGGTAACTTGAAATTTTTATACAACATATTTGGTTTTTTTTCTTGACAGTCAGAGTATAAATTTGTAGTTTACCCATCGTTATTTTATCTTTTATTGAATCACACGAAGTTAAGTTAAAGTTAAGAATTCATTTGACACTTAGGTAGAGTTTATGTCAAGAAAATTATCTGGTTTTAATGATAGACTTACCATTCCTTTTGGTTCTGATCAATCCCCCTTCGAGGAAAGGTGCAAGCTATCCAAAAATGCCATGATCGTTCTCAAGAAGCGTTATTTGAAGCGCAATATGGAGGGGGAAGTAATTGAGCAACCTGAGGAAATGTTCCGTCGGGTTGCGGAATCTGTCAGCGAGGTGGATAAGCTTTACAATCCGGGTAGTAACACAAGTCATCTGGCGGCTCATTTTTACGGCTTGATGATCCACTCTGAGTTCCTTCCCAATTCACCAACGCTAATGAATGCAGGGAGGCATTTGGGTCAATTATCAGCTTGTTTTGTACTTCCTGTTGATGATTCTATGGAGGGCATATTTAGTACTCTTAAAAATACAGCGCTGATCCATAAGAGTGGTGGTGGTACCGGTTTTTCGTTCTCAAAGGTACGTCCCAGGAATGATATTGTTCATTCGACAGTGGGTATATCAAGTGGTCCAATTTCCTTTATGCAGGTATATGATGCGGCCACGGAGACGGTTAAACAGGGGGGTACTCGTCGGGGGGCTAATATGGGCATTTTGAGGGTCGATCATCCTGATATTGTCGATTTTATTACGTGTAAACGCCAACGGGAAAAGTTGACAAACTTCAATATCTCTGTAGCTGTGACCGAGGATTTCATGAAGGCTGTAGAGAATAACCGTGAATATGCGATCATTAATCCCCGTAATGAACAGGAGATGGGCCGGTTGAACGCTTCCGAGGTATTTGACCTGATGGTGGAATCCACCTGGGCTAGCGGCGAACCGGGTATAGTGTTCATTGACCGCATAAATGCTGATAATCCAATCCCCCATGTTGGGAAGATCGAATCTACAAATCCTTGCGGGGAGCAGCCCTTGTTGCCCTATGAAAGCTGCAATCTGGGCTCCATAAATCTCAGCGCCATGGTCAAGGAGGGCAAGATCGATTATGAGCACCTGGGCGAGGTAGTGGAAAATGCGGTTCATTTCCTGGACAATGTTATAGATCTAAACCGATATCCTTTACCTGAAATAGAGACTACTACTAAGGCCAACCGCAAGATCGGTTTAGGAATAATGGGCTTTGCCGATATGCTGATCAAGTTAGGAATTCCATATAATTCCGATAAAGCGCTGGATACCGCTGAGGATGTAATGTCATTTGTTCAGGCTGAAGGACGCAAGGCTTCTGAAAGATTAGGCCATCAGCGGGGTTCGTTCCCAAACTTTGATGGCAGCACTTATGCTCAGAAGGGAATGACTGCTTTACGTAATGCTACGGTAACGACGATCGCTCCCACAGGAAGTATATCTATTATATCTGATGTTTCTTCGGGGATCGAGCCCCTCTTTGCCCTTGCGTTTACACGGAATATTCTGGATAATCAAAAGCTGCTCGAGGTGAACCATTTGTTCAAAGAGGTTGCCGAGGAGGAGGGATTCTATAGTGAGGAGCTGATGAAAAGGGTAGCAGAGCATGGGAGCATTAAGGATATCCAGGATATCCCCCAGGACGTTCGGCAGCTTTTTGTTACTGCCCATGATATTACCCCGGAATGGCATGTAAAGATGCAGGCAGTATTTCAGAAATATACTGATAATGCTGTTTCCAAGACGGTCAATTTTTCCCGTGAAGCGACCAAGGATGACGTACGGGAAGTCTTTATGTTAGCTTATAAATTAGGATGTAAAGGGATTACTATCTTCAGGGATGGCTGTCGGGGTGATCAGGTTTTAACCTTTGGTTCTGAAAAGAAAGAGGAGGTTGCGGAAAACAAAGCTCTTGCCCGAATCCCTCAGGGCTTAAGCTATCGTCCCCGGCCTCAAATCGCTACCGGCCGAACCTGGAAGGTGGGAACCGGTTGCGGGAACTTATATATTACAATTAATGAGGACGAATATGGTCCTTGCGAGGTTTTTTCTCACCTTGGGAAATCGGGTGGCTGTGCCGCCTCCCAGTCCGAAGCGATCAGCCGTTTGATTTCGCTGGGCCTTCGCTCCGGTATAAAACCGGAGGCTATTATCAAGCAATTGTCAGGCATCCGTTGTCCTTCACCGCTATGGGAGAAGGGAACCATGATCCTATCCTGCCCGGATGGTATCGGTAAGGCCCTTAAATGGCATCTTGAAAAAAAAATGGACTATTCCGCTCCCAGTCTGCCCCTGCAAACAACCCAGGAACAGGAAGAAAACCAACAACAGCCTGTTAACGCTGAATTTGCTGATAAAGAGACGGTGACCCAGCAGGATTCTTTCCCCCTGGGAGTATGTCCGGAATGCGGTTTCCGCCTGTCTTACGAAGAGGGTTGTGTAACCTGCAAATCATGCGGCTATTCTAAATGCGGCTAAATACTAAATATTCGGTATGAATGCTATTTCTGTTCAGGGTTCTCCTGATCAGTGTTAACCTGAGAGTTTTAGAGGATTTAAAAAGCCCCGGAAAGTTGTTTCTGGCGCTTTTATTTATGAAAGGGCAAAGAAAAGCTAACCGGAAAAACGCTCGGTGACAATCCGATTAACCTCTTCCAACATCCTGTCGGCCTCCTTTAAGATTGCTCCCGCTTCACCCTGTGCATATTTCACAAAGTCATCGTTTTTAATGGAATCCAGATTGATCAACACATTGAAATAGGCGCATTTGATTGCACACCAACCAAGTTGACCGGCGATAGCGGAGTCGCTTAAAGCATTCTTATTACCCTTTAAAAGAGCAGTTCGTGATAATGCTAAAACCCTCTTAGCACTTTTCATGGTCTCCAGTGGGACCTGGGTGGCTTTTTCCAGGGCATGCTGAGTGGCTTGTAGCCTGACCTCCCTGTCCTCATCTGTCTCCTGTGGCAACTTATAAGCCCCCATTACATCATTAAAGGCTTGTATATCCTGGTTTATAAGGTTGAAAAGATGGGAACATATTTCGTTGGCCTCCTCGACCAGGCTTTTCATTTCCCCCCTTACCTCCTCATAATTCTTCTTGTCCTCGGTTAAGTGACCAACCATGGAAAGCAGGGCACCTCCCAGCGACCCGGTAAGAGCAGCGACACTGCCTCCCCCGGGAGCAGGACTGCCAGATGATAGGTCCAGAATGAATTGTCTAAGTTCTATATGCTTCATCATTAAAATTACCATCCTTTGGGTGAGATATTGTCTATTTTTTCCTCAGTTTATTTATATTACTATATACTAATGAAAGGATTTCTTCCCTTAGGGCATTAGTCTGATCCTGCAGAAATTCTAATTTTTGCTTTAATTCCGCTACGAACTGCCGGTCTTTTAGATTCGGAAAGTTGATCAACACGTTCATACCTGCTCCGAAAACCCCGGCTGAAGCCATCACCGCACCCACTCCGGCATCGGAAACCGAGTTTAAATTCCCCTTACGGGCTACTTCATGGCAAAGTTCCAGTGCCTGGAAGCATAACTCGGCAGTCTTAAATGGAACCAGGGTAGCCTTCTTGTAACCTTCCTCAATAGCTTTACTCCGTGTTTCCATTTCCTGGGGACTGCTTGCGGGTAGGCGTTGTGCGGAAAAAACATCATTAAAGGCTTCAGTGTCCCGGTCAACGATCTGGATGAGTTCTGCTTTAAGCCTTTGAGCATTTTCCCCGATTCGGATCATATCCTGAAATACCTCCTCATATTCCGGTTTCAAAGCGGTAATAGCGGCATCCATGGATGCAAGCGCGGAGCCCAGTGCTCCGGCCAGAGCGGCAATAGAGCCCCCGCCGGGAGCCACAGAATCACGGGATACTTCGTCAGTGAATTGGTCTATGGGCATCCGGCCAAGCTTTCCGGTTGGTTCCGGTAGGCCAAGTACTTTTTTTTCTACTTCAAAAGAAGCTACTTCACGCAAACCTAAGGATTGAATGGCCATTTCCAGAATGTCCGGATAGGGGACAGCAGTGGAATGTCCCTGCCTTTGCAGGTAATATTTTCCGGCTTCGAGCAAAGCAGGATAAGGGATTAAACCGACCAGTTCGCAACCGGTTACGATTAATCCCATCCGGGCGGCTAATTTCCGGGCCTCCTCTACAACAATATGAGGAGGAGTGAGCTTATAGTTGGTAAAATTGATGGAGATCTGGGCCCGGTTATATTCTTCTATCACCCAACCCACCGCCTTGCAATGATCGAACATACCGAATATCTTTACAGGCTTGCCCTTTAGCCAGGCTTCATCGTACTCATACTCAAAGAAGGAGAGCACCTCCTTCAGGTCTAACTGGTGCACTTCCTGATAGTGTTTTTCAAGCTCGGTCAGTGAGGTCGCTATGAAATCACAGGGGCCACAGGGGAATCGCACTTCCTCATAGCGGACGATATCACCTTTGAAATAGAATGGATGAATGTTACCAGAGCGTTTTGAGCGGCCTTTGAGACGCAAATCAAAGGCGATATCGGTGGCATAGCGTTTATCGGTAGTGTTCAGATTGATATTAAAAGCTATTAAGAATTCCCTTGCTCCGACAGCAGTTGCACCGCTTCGGGGGTTAAATTCTGCCGGGCCAAAATCAGGCTTCCAATGGGGATCCTTTATTTTTTCTGCTAAACCCTCATATTCTCCTGACCGAACGTTGGCCAGGTTTGTTCTCTCCGGTGATGCGGCAGCCTCCTCATACAAATAGACCGGGATCTTTAATTCTTCGCCTATTCGCCGGCCTACCACCCGGGCGATATTCACACAATCCTCCATACTCACTCCGGATACGGGAACAAACGGGCAAACATCGGTGGCTCCCATACGGGCATGGGCGCCGTAATGCTCACGCATATCAATAACCTCAGATGCCTTTTTCACAGCCTGAAAAGATGCTTCTGCAACCGCTTCAGGTGAACCTATAAAGGTAACCACGGTGCGGTTGGTAGCTCCACCCGGATCAACGTCCAAAAGCTCTACACCATCTACCTGTTCAATCGCTCCGGTAATCTCCCGGATCTTATTCAAATCCCTGCCTTCTGAAAAATTAGGGACACACTCCACTACTTTTCGTCCCATGGCAAATAACCTCCAAAGATATTATCACGGTTATGCTCAATCCATCGGTGATTGAACATTAGCCCTTAAATCTCACCAAATATATACGCTTGATTTATGATGT
>JAFGGQ010000158.1 GCA_016930435.1 bacterium | reverse complement strand
TAATAAAATGGACAGGAGCGGGGCTGATTTTTATGAATGTATAAAGCAGCTGGATGAATATTTGGATGCTTACCCGGTTCCTTTTCAAATTCCTATCGGACAGGGAGAAGATTTCAAAGGGATTATCTGCCCTATTGATAACAGAGCTGTTTTCTACGAAGGATTCGACAGGGTTGTTACAGATGTTCCGGAAGAATATATAGAAGAATGCAAGGCTGCTCGTTTAAAGATTGTCGAAGCACTGGCGGACTTTAATGATGAGATACTCCACCTTTACCTGGAAAATTTAGAGGTACCTCGTGAATTACTTCGAAAGGCAGCGCGGGAGGCAACAATAAAATTATTGATTACACCTGTTTTCTGCGGTGCTGCTTATAAAAACAAAGGGATTCGATTGCTGCTGGATGGAATTACCAATTATCTGCCCTCCCCAATAGATGCGGGAGCAGTATTCGGAGAGGATATTGTAAATCCTGAACATATTCATAAGCGTGATCCATCTGTTCACTCTCCTTTCTGTGCGCTTGCTTTTAAATTGATAAACGACTCGTATGTCGGACATCAAACTTTCGTCCGGGTCTATTCCGGCGAATTAAAAAATGGGGCGATTATTTATAATCCTGGCAAACAGGAGAGGGAAAGAGTAAGCAGGATACTGAAAATCCATGCTCAAGAACGTGAAGAGGTAGATACAGCATTTCCCGGTGATATCGTATCATTGATCGGGATGAAATACACAAGGACCGGGGATACCCTTTGTGATATTGATAAACCACTTTTATTGGAGAGAATATATATACCACACTCGGTAGTCGAACAGAAAATAGCCGCAGAATCCCCGGAAGACGAAGCAAAATTGGGCAAGGCATTACGAAAACTTTCATTGGAGGACCCAGCATTCATATTTCGAAATGATAAGGAAACTGATGAGACAATAATTTGCGGCATGGGTGAACTTCACATGGAGGTTGTATTAAACCGGATCGAGACCGAATTTGGAATCAAAACCATAGGAGGGGCTCCCTCTGTAGCCTTCAAGGAAACAATAAGAGGAGAAGCACGGGGAGAAACCAAATTGGTTAAACAGACCGGGGGTAAAGGCCAATATGCACATTGCATTATGAGAATAGAGCCTAATCCGGGTGCGGGATTCGAGTTTATTGACCATGTTAAAAGCGGCAATATCCCAAAGGACTATATCACTTCTATTGAAAAAGGGATTAAAAGCGCAATGGAAGAGGGCATACTGGGGAATTTCCCCATTGTTGATGTTAAAGTTGTACTGCTGGATGGCAGCTATCATGAGGTTGACTCATCCGATATGGCCTTTCAGAAGTGCGGCAAATATTGTTTTAAAGAAGCTTTTTTAAAAGCCTCTCCTACACTTCTCGAACCAATTATGAAAAGCAATATTAATACCCCCGAGGAATTTGTAGGTAACATTATTAATGATATAACTGCAAGAAGAGGCTGTATTAATTTGGTTGAACAAATCCGAGGAGGAGCTCAGACGATAAGCTGCACTATCCCACTGAAAGAAACATTTGGATACGCTAACCAATTGAGAAACCTCTCCAGCGGCAGAGCCAGTTACTCGATGGAATTCAAGGAATATGCTTCATTATCTGAAGAGCTAACCCAGGAAGTTCTCAAGCGAATTACAACTTAAAATAAACCACCCGCTTCGTAACCAACTTTCCAACCGGGTCGCCTAACTTGCGATAAACCAATTCTTTGAACCCGTTAGCAATTAGAAGACTTGCGAAGCCAAGATAAAGAAAAGCTTACGAACCAAACCTATTGGTTTTTATAATACTCTCCAATATGAGGGGTTTTGAAGGGATGGTCTATTTAATTTTAATAATCTTTTGAGTGTTCTGATGATCATTTGCCCTTAGGCGGATCAAATATACCCCTGGAGGAACAGGATCGCCCGTCTTATTCTGGCCATGCCAGATCAAGCTTGCGCAGCCCGGCCCCCTTACGGATTTCACCAGTGTTAAAACTTCCTTTCCCAGAAGATCACAGACCGTTACTTCAATATTCTCTTTCCACGGTAGTGAATACTTTACAGTAATCATTTCGCTAAAGGGGTTGGGCGCAGCCAGCAGTTCAAAATTCCGGACAGGGTCTTCATAATCCTGGGCAATTACCGTCGGATTATATTCAAAAGCGCCGATATCGTAACCACCTCCATAGGGCCGGGGCATATTATCAAAATCAATAGGGGGAGCTCCCAAGGAAGTGCCCCGATCTATAGCAGGACTGGTCGGAGGCAGGTGAAAATCGTTACCTTCAGCATCTTCAAAAAGCCCTTCCGGAGAATACACGACCATAGAATGTTCATCTTCTCCGGAATAAGCATTCCAATCCCCTGCCTCCACTTCCGCCGAACTGAATTCATCGGTATAGCCTACTGCTACGGTTCTGTATCCATCATTCGTATGAAAAATATTGTAATTACCGTGATAATTGGTTACTCCCATCGATTCGAATGCTAGGCCTATGTTATCGCCACCCGACAGGATGCAGTTGTACATATAGAGTTCGTCCCCGGGATTCTCTACCCAGACGATATATGTTTCCCCGTGAAAAAAAGTACAGTTCATCAGGGTTACCGATCCGGGTTCATCGTCCCAGTCGAGTTCCACAATAGCACCATCAGCATCGTATCCAATGCAATTGTAGAGATAAACGCTATCCTGCCAGAGCTTATAGCAGCCATTCCAGCAATCATAGGCCAGGCAGCCATTCAGAGTAGAGACCCGGGAGCTGATATCGAAGCCGTCATAGACCCCGTAGGCTACACACCGATTCAGTTGGAAATTGCGTTGTTCTCCATGGCCCAGGGCAAAGCCGTCAACATTGGCATCGGGGTCCCTGCCGGTATGGGAAACGCAATCGTTCAACACCCCATTACAGCATGGTGTAGAGCCTGGGGTAGCATCGAATCCATAGAGATCGAAATGGTGTATTACTACCCGGTTCAATTCGAAATCATGGGTCCCCTCGCTAAATCCAATGCCATAAGTAACGTTATGTACCTCGCAGTCGGAGATTTCCAGGTATCCAGCGCCCTCGGCCCATATACCGTTGTCATTCCAGTTTCGAATCTCCAGACCCTTAATGTGAATGTAGGAGTGCCCGATAATGATACCATTGTTCCCGGTAGTAACTCCGTAGCCATCAAGGATTGGGATTTCTCCGGGATATGCGCGGAAGGAGATCGGGCCTTCCGCTGCGCTGCCTCCATGGTCGGTGATCACTTGCTCATGATAAACTCCGCCACGGATCAGAACTGTATCACCGGGCAGCAATTCATCAGCAGCATGCTGTATTGTACCCCAGGGATAGGTCAGGGAACCAGGCTGTGAATCCAGACCATCCGGAGCGACATAATAGGTAGTTCCAAAGGCGGGACTAAAACATAACAGTAAAAAAAACCAGGCTTTCTTCATTTCGCACCTTACGCTTTTTAGATTAGACCAGATATGAATCTTCTTATATATAATAGTATTATCGAGGGGCCATAACGCAAGGGTTTTTTAAGATTGGCTTTTTTTTCTCTATAAAAAAACCCCCTGAAGGCGCGATGACTCCAGGGGATTTTTATATCTCGTGGTCAGTATATTCTACAGCTCGAACGGCGAAACGCGGTCAGTACGGTGCTTCATCTTCATTTCCTGAAGCTCTTTTCTCTGGGCATGGAGAATATCCCAGAAGAACTGAGGAATATCCTGCTCATCTTTGTACATATCTTCCATTCTATCCAGTTTCTCGAGCAGTTTTTTTACCCTCAGTGAGAACTGGGTGATATAATCCTCGCGGGAATAATTTTTATTGAAGATCTGCTTAAACAGGTCTTTTAGGTCTTCATATTCAGGAAGGTATCCCACCGGGGTCTTGATGGCATCGTACTCATTATGCATCCGGCCCTCCGCCCACATCAGCCAGACCTTCTTATCTACCTTTTCATTGGTGAACTTCCCGTTTTCCTTTAGAAAGTAGTTGGTAGCGAAGACCTTGGGGCAGTGTTTTGCTGCGTTGCCGAATTTCCGGTGATTCTCATAATAGAGACTGAGGGGAACCACCAGGAAGTCCATATTTGCCATGGGGCTGCTTTTACGCACACCTGCTTCTCCAATGGTGGCAGCGGTAGTTTCTGATTCAATTGTAGCCCCAATGAAGATGCCGTGTTCCCAGGAAAGGCTTTCTAATACGGGCACATTGGTATCGGAATCCCTTCCGCCGTAGAACACTCCCTCGATCTTTACCCCTTCCGGGTTGTTCAGATTGGGGTCTGCATTCTCCAGCTCGCTTATCCGGATGGTATAACGGGCATTGGGGTGGCAATAATTGATATCCTTACCCGCCTCATCCTTATCACCCAGCTTCCAGTTAGGACCGGAATGGTTGGTACCGGAGGTAGGCAAGTCTTTGCCCATCCCTAACCAGTAGGGTTTACCGTCGTTGATCAGAATATTGGAGAAGATCAATTCACGGGGAGTTGTTAGTGTTTCATAGATGACCGGGTCATCGATGGGGTTTACATCCTGGATAATGCCGAATACTCCCGATTCAATGTTTACTGCTCTGACTTCGCCACCGACAATGCGAAGATAGGCAATATCATCGCCCACGATTGATTGCCCGGGAACCATTGCGGTGGAGGTCTTCCCGCAGGCTGAAGGATAGGCACCTGTACAATAGGTAACCCGATTCTTGCCCTCGGGATGCAGGCCCATTATGAACATGTGCTCGGTCAACCAGTCCTCGTGGTTGGATTTGTATATCGCCAGGCGAAGCGCCAGCTTTTTCAGGCCCAGGCTGTTACCGGCATATTGATTGTTCATGGTCAAAACACAGTTGCCCTTTAAATCCATATAAATTCGGCGGCCCTTCTCAATCGATTCCTTGGAGGTAACATTCCCATCCAGTTTTCCGGCTGAATGCACAAACAAGAAGAATTCATCAGAACCATTCAATTTTTTAAATTGTTCATAACCCTTTCGATAGAGGATATCTTCGGAATGAGCCACGTACCATGAGTCGGTCAGTTGCAGGGCGCAGAGGGTGAACCGTGAATTGGTGGGCCCCAGGGCGAAAAAGCGGACTACCATTTCCTTGCCC
The DNA here is from genome assembly GCA_016930435.1 of bacterium. Lineage (GTDB taxonomy): Bacteria > UBP14 > UBA6098 > JAFGQG01 > JAFGQG01 > JAFGGQ01. Next base: position 12,460 of record JAFGGQ010000158.1, on the reverse strand, counting down.
TCCATGATCCCTTCCATAATTCCGAGGATCTCCTTCAAACCCTGTTCCCGATCCATAGTATTGATCTTTTTGCTCATTTTCATGTCCGGAGTGATAAGGGTCTTGGTATTGTTTTTGTCCCGACCCTGGTCATAATAGCTATCGTAATGAATGGTATGGCCCTTCATCTTCAGCTTTGCCTCTTCACCGAGATCAATGGCATGCTGCCTAACGAAATCAATATCCTCCTGCTCATCGGTGATCACGTAAACCTTGCTGGGGCGCATAATCTCCACATATTCATTGACTAGTCTGATCACATGCGGATTGTTCAGGGCCTCCAGTTTTTTTAGATCCTTCTCGTCCAGAACACTCATTTTACCACCTTTTCCTTAAAATTAGTATTTCAAAAAACGCTTACTTCAGATAAAGAAGGCAAATATAATGTACCATTTAAAGAGGGCAAGAAAAATTAAAAGAAAGATTTAAAAGCCTGGATGCTACCCTGTCAATGTGAATATTGGCTGACCGGGGGATCGGCGGATTGGGGATCAATACCTTTCCCGTTTCTGTGGTTCCACGAGTGCGTCTTCTGCTACAAAAACCCAATGACGATAAGAAGCTGGGCAAACACATAGCAGAGTTTATAGGTCAGGATTGCTCCATTGAAGGGTCCACGGAACTTTATCCAGGCGATTAGCGAGTCGGATAATATGAACAGCAGCGATCCCAGAAAGGGGCACCAGAACCGAACCCCTCCATATTCATTGAACCGTAATAGCGCGGTATAACTCATTAATATTATAATGGCTGTGTACAAGCCCACCGGCCACTTCATTTTTTTCAGATAGGGTTCCAGGCTATTCAAAAAAAAGACCCCCAGCAGTATATAGGGCATTAACAGTGCATAATGCCATACCGGGACTTCATAGTAAACGGTGCCAAGGCTACCTACAAAGGCAGTTATAAAACAAAGGTGGGCAAGGAGGAACATAAACAGGCCCAGGAGAAAGAAGGGTTTTCTTTCTCGCCAGATGAGAAATATATCTCCCCACCAGGAGGCCCCAAGAGCAAGCCCAATAAATGGGTTAAATTCACCCGTGTTGAGGTAATAAAATAAAAAGATAAGGGGTATCAGAAGAGGTTTTACTAAATAACGGACCACCTCCTTGCCCTTAAGTGCACCCCAATGACTGATCAGTCCCAGTATCAACACTCCTAATAGCGGCATTATAATATTACAAAACCACATCTTGCACCCCGTTCAAAGTGGTTAAGCAATTATTGGACAAATTTCAATCCACCGGCTCCCCGGTATTGAAAAAAGTGCTATTTAGTAACGGTAACCGTCCGGGAATTCACGGTAACAATCCCGGTGAGGATGCTGATAACGAAATCCAGGGGGCTTACTTCGGTATGGATTTCATAGTCAGCAGCTCCGCCAGCCATAGCCTGGGAATCCACCTCGTTGAGGGGAACCAAACCCCACAGAATATACCAGCTTCGGGCGGCAACAACCTGGTTGCCCTGAGCCCCATTGCCGACTTTATGGTGATGCGCAGCACAGCTCATCAGGCTGAAGACAAGCAGCAATATCAGAAATATTCCAATCATTTTACGCGTCATATTAATTACCTCCTGTTAAGTAAATAGTTACTCATTCCAATAGTTCTATCGAGCCCATTGAAGACTCAATTGACTTTATTTCCGATGCATAAACCTGGAAAGGCAGAACATAGTCCACCTGGAGCAGATCCCCCTTCTGATTGTAAAAGAGCAATTTAAAATTGACCATATTTTGATGCTTTATGAGGAACTGGGTAAATTTAATTTTGCCCTTGGTGAATTGGGTTTTACTGATCTGTTCACCCCTGAATTTCTGGTTTAGCATGGATTCGTATTCAGCCAATTCCGGGGCCGACCCGGTTTCTATATTACGGATCTGGGTAAGGCTTAAAAGGCAACCATAATCCTGCATAGTCAAAAGATACAGGGGGAATACCCGGATAGCCTGGTCCCCGAATTGCCCCTCCAATTCCTCCCCCACCTGCTTAAAAAGCTCATGGTTAAGCGGGATCCAATCCACGGGGGGATGAAAACGTACTCCATACCGCGCATCAGTTATGGCTTCTCCAATCAAACTGGAATCGATACTGAAGGATAGCTGGTCGGAAACGCCCAAATTATCTTTGTCTTCCCTATCACCACGGCCACAGGAAAGGACCATTATGGCAAGCAATAAAAAGCTCAATGATAACGCGGTTCTTTTCAATTTATAACCCTTGAAGATACCTTTTGATTATTAATAAATTTCCGAAAATCTATATAAAACTAACAATAATAATATATATTATATACCTGGATAGGCAAATCTATTTTTAAAAAATTACAGGTAAGCCTTTTTTAAGCGATATTAATATTTGAAATTAATCGTTCCCGATGGATTACCATAGGCCAAGTGGATAATAATCTGTAAGCACCCCCGGCAGAACGTTGCAGTTAAACCGTCAGCCGGTAGTTGATTTCAGGATACCGATATGTTTCAGGTTCTTAACCCCCCTCAGGCGGTTATACAATCTTTGGATATCCGGGGCTTTTCCCTTAACTACCAGCAATTCCAGGCAATTATTATGGTCCAGGTGAACGTGCTGGGTGGAGATGATCAGGTCGTGGAACTGGTGCTGTAGCTCCATCAGTTCTTCCAGCATTCCCCGGCTGTGATGGTCATATACCATTGATATCCCCCCTGCGATAAGCCCCTGTTCTTCCCATTCCTCCTTGACCAGGGCGTCTCTAATAATCTGGCGGAGCGCTTCGGAACGGCTGTTGAATTGAAGCGCTTCCACGTATTGGTCAAATCTTCGGATCAATTCCTGGGGAATGGAAACCCCAAAACGTACTATTTTCCCCATATTGTTTCCTTTCATCGATAGAACCAGTAATTCGGTTCTATTCTACCCTTAGAAATGTTGTCCGATGCGGCTCTTGACCCGCGCCCAGTATATATAGAGGGCTTTGCCCTGAACCGCCTGCATTGGCACAAACCCGGTTTGACGGCTGTCCAGGCTGTTATCGCGGTTATCCCCCAGGACAAATAGTGAGCTTTCCGGGACCTCTACCGGTCCATAATTATCACGGGGGCTTAATTCACCAGGTAAAATGCGGTCATCCAGATACTGTGTCCAGGGTTCCGATATAGCCTTTCCATTTCGATAGAGTTGCTTATCCCGGATCTCGATACGGTCGCCGGGAAGACCGGTTAACCTCTTTATAAGTTGCCGGTTGCTATCCCCCTCTTCTTTGAACACAATGAGATCTCCCCATTGGGGCTGCAAATGGTTATAGCACTTCATTCGCACCGCAATATGGTCACCATCCCGGAGCGTGGGGGACATGGAGTCAGAGGGTATTTTATATGCAGCCAGAAAGTTACACTGGACATTCCGGGTCAAGGGACCATAGAGGACTACTGCACCCACCACAATGGGCAGTATTACAAACCATCTCCTCTGGATCCAGGATAATCCGGGTGTTCGTTTTCGGGCAGTAAAAAAGGCATCCAGTAACACTATCAGCCAGATCAAAAAGGTGCCCACAAGCAGTATTATCATTCCCGGAAGGGTGTAGCCCAATCCCTGGAATAACAAGCCTAACGGCGCACAGCAGGTTACCGTAAAAAAGAAAAGGGCTTTCCACGCCTGGCCATTATATAATTGTCCGGCCCCAGGCAGCAGGAAGGACAGGATCAGCGCAAACAAGGGATCCAGTTTGGTTCTCGGCTCAGTCATTTGAATTTCAAAATCACAAGTATTAAATGCAAATATACTTGATTAATATAAAAGAAAATAGTATTAAAGCAAATAATTATTTTAATACACTTCTACCCGGTTTGATACCATCACCCTAAAGATGCTTTTTGTTTCTAAAATGATATAAGATATCTGCAAGATGTAAATGGCTCTTCGATAAGCCTTTGGCTACTCAGAGTCCGGCAATAGCGATTTACAGGCGGTGGCTCCGATACGAGGCTTCGCACATCTACTCGGTCGCCGGTTAGGGTGTTTGACTATACGGGCGCTGAGTAGCCGGCCTTGCTGGGTGTATCGAAGCGCCCATTGTATAGAAACAATGATTGGTAAAGAACATAATAAGGTCAAGAAAAGAAACGGCGCTATATGATCGATGGGATTGCTTTAGAAAATATTATTCTTTAGGCGGTCGAGCACTTGTTCGGGGTTCCGAAGTACCCAGATATTCCACCGTTCGGCCCTTAGTAGCGCTTGAAACCGTGAAGGTGCATATACTCACCAATGAATTTTCAGTGATAGTACCGGAGTAGGTTCTCACGGTGGATCCATTTACCACGCGCACATCATAGGATTGAGAGGTTATTGGATTACCGCAGTTGCCAAACCAATCCACCAGCACCCGGTATTGTCCTACGGGGGCATTTGACCAGAAAATGTTCTCCGGGCGGCCGTTGATGTAGTCATAGCACTTATTATCCCTGTCCAGGGTTCCACCCGTGGAAGTGGGATTATTTCCATAATAACAGGTATCGCCGTTCGGTTCATATATCCATAGATCGAGGTCAATGGAGCTGGCATTGTACCAGGTAAGGGTAACCTGAACGTCGCCGGTGCCGGGTGATGGGGTAGGATCCGGGGTACAATCGCAGGGGCCATCAATGGCGTCGGTTAGGCTGCTGAAGCTGAAGGAACTGGACACATGGTCGTTCCAGTAGGACCATGCTCCATCGACCACCACGTTCTCGATGTAAATGTGGCTTTTGGGGCCGGGCGGGGAGGAATAAGTACCCTGCTCATGCATTTCAACGCAGAGTGTATGCACCCCCTGAGCGATATACCAGTTCCCGGAATTAACCCAGCCGATGGTTCCCGAGGGGGCAAAAAGGGCGTGATGATAGCCGCATATAGGGCAATTGTTAACAGTGGGATATTTCAGCGAGCATGATACCGAGGTGATGTAAAGCCATTTAGAGGAAGAGTTGTTAGTAAATTGAAGGGCACCATCATAATAGTCATCCCATGAGAAGCTCGTCGGAAACCAGGGAGATAGTTCATAGGTCATAGTTGAGACGGTTTTGGTCTCTTCATCATAGATCGCCGGGTAGGAAATGGCTTCGTTGGTAGTCTGGTCTATACGGTAGAGCCGGTAAGCCTCAGACTCAATACTGCTGTTGACCGGTATGGTTATCTTTACAGGTGCTGCAAATACGAAACCATCCGGCCCAAAACGATACACATCGGAAGCGATGGTTTCGCCATCCGGTACCGGGGCGGAAACGGATTGATCCCTCTCTATTGAAAAAACCATAGTACCATTATCACCGCCAGCAGTAGCGGGTACTGCATAAATCGGTATGGTGATCGAAGCTCCGCTCTCGGTTTCGATTTGCCCGTCTTCGTTTGAACTTACAGCCCCTGATGCTGAATATGCCGAGTTGTCAACGGGGGGTTTGTCCTCTTCGTTATCGCAGGCCAATGAAAATATCATCAGAACTGTTAACAAAAAAGGACATATTTTTTTCAGGCTCATTTAAACCTCCATGTTTATGTTTTTACTTTATCAAGCTTAAAAATAGATTTTTTTTAAGAAACAGCAATAGAAAAAATTAGTACTCCAATATTAAACATTTACGATAGTCTTCTTCAATTTGGTACCTCATTTATGCTTTATAATTCTTGATTTGAGGATCGCTATACCAGTATTTGGATCCGTTAATAAATTCCTCTATCCCCTTGTTTTTAATGATCCTAAGGTTTTTCAGGTGTGCTTCTCCATGCCCATCTTTCAGAAAATCGAGTGTATCACAACCTTCAAATTCCGGACATTCCCAGCAACCCTCCAGTCCTTTTTTTAAGCAGCATTTACGGATCTTGCAGAACGGCGGTCCGAAGCCTTCTCTGCAGCTTCCCCGGCAACGAAATTTCTCCAGTATGCCAAGAAGTTCAAAACTCTGAGTATAGTATTTGAAAACCTCAAAAAAACAGCATTTACAGATAGATTCGGATATTTTATGAAAACTGTTTTTTCGCAATTCATCCCGGAGTTCCCGGGCCAGCTCGGAAATACGGCCTACATGAGAAAAACATTCGCCGCAGTATAACCCGCAATAACCAATCATCTCAACACTTACCTGTTTGTTCTCCAAAAAACCTCCAATCAAAGAATAAATTAATCATTTACGATCTTGCAGACCGGAAGGATCTTTTTGATCCGGTTACCTAAGTATAATAAAAATATTGGTGGTTGTCGAGCCGAAATCGAATTTAAATATCAACAAACTTCTTCAATGAACCATTGAAGAAGGGACAAACTTATAATTAACGATTGATTACCTCGCTCTGGGGACTGGTTTTTAAGATTTCCCGATGACAACTCCCGGTTGACCATAACCGGTTTAATAACCATAAACAAGGGAAAATACCGACTAACTTTATTTTTTATACCATAAGCAAATTACTATTAGCGGAAATATTATAGCATAAAACTCCCTTTCGTATAGGGGTACCCTTCAAAGGGCGGGTGGAGTGTTTTAATCAGCAGTTTGTCTCTGGTTTCGGGAGGAATCCTACTATAAATCGTCCAGCTAAAGCTCACGGGGCTCATAGTCATCAATAAAAGCTATGTGCAGCAATTCTTTTATGAATATATACTATGAGCAATTGACATCTAATCAGATTATTGCATATTATAAAATCTATAAAATATAATTAACAACGAGGGGAGACATAATGACGAAATTTAAGTTGCTTGGATTATTCATATTAACTTTACTCCTGGCTTTTACCCTCTTTTTCACCGCCTGCGAACTTTTTGAAAAAGAGGAGCCCGAAGAGGAGCCGGATTATGAACTGGTAGCAGAGGGAACCATAGGTTCTGCGGGGGGTATATTATCAGCTGATAGTATAGTGATAGAAGTACCTCCTGCTGCTTTTTCAGAAGACCATCATCTTGAGATATATGCATCTACTACTGACAAACCCTTCGGGAATTATGTCAATTCCAGCGTTTATCGAATAGAAGGCATACCCGATGATTTTGCCATATCGATCGGTATCAGGGTCAAATACCATAGCGCTCTCAGCGGGGATACTCTGGCTGCCATAGGCCAGAATATGTACGCTCCCAGTCTGGATGACACTACTACCGGGTATTATGCTCCGGCTGCAGTAGATTCTTCAGGATACTTGGTCTTTGAGTACGAAGCTACCAGTCCCGGAGTAAAAAATAATGTTGTAACGAGTATCAAAGCGATTTTACCACCTGTTAAAGTGTTCGGGATAAAGGAACATATTGTTCAGCGTAGTTCCAATGGACACTTTCGGTTAGTTCTTCCGGTTTCCTTTCAGCCAGATGCAATAACCGTTGCAGCATTCTTTGAAGCTGTCTATGACACGTTCCAAAATATAGGATTCGTTTACAATGACCGCACCAAATGGCCGGTGGAAGTAACCGTAAAGAGCATCAACGCTGTTGGTGAATACATTGGGAATTTCTCTAACAAGAATTCTGGATTTATTAATGTAAATTCTGGGGATATGAGCAATTTATCAGAAATCCGGGTCACCGCTGCTCACGAGTTCTTTCACCTTGTGCAGCATCTCTATAATTTCCAGTTTGGAGACGATCTCTGGCTAGCAGAAGCCTTCTCAGTATGGGCTGAAGACAAGGTTGATGTGGGCACCAATTACCTGTCCACCTGCTTTCCCGGCAATGAGATGGAACCTTTCCGGGGCTGGCAGATCGCTACCCAGGATCATGGTTATGGGATGTCTCTGCTGATCAAGGACCTTGTGGAAGTTTACGGGGAAAGTGTTGTTCTGGATATTTTTGATCATATTAAGGCTGGACCTGCTCCAGTCAAGCCTGTGGAGGCTGTTTTAAACTCCGTAACCGAGTCGGTAGGTATTATGTGGCACGGGCTCCTGGAGGCTTATATATCAGGCCATTACTTTAATCGGCAGGCTAATAGCGCCTTTCTCAATGACCCAGGCAGTTACACTAACGTTTTTTTCCTAAGAACTGCTGATGATACCCTGGTTAGCTTCACCGATAGCTATCAGGATCTCTCCGGAAAGCTCAGTATAGTGGATTTAAATTATACCAGTATCGATACCAATGCATCCCTCAATTTCACAGTCAATGATCCTACCAATTGTGGATTAGCAGTATTTAAATTCAAAGTAGGTACAGATTCCACCGCGCTTTTAGGGGAAGTATTCCCCGGAGGGAGTGGCACTGTCAATATCCCTGGTATTCGAGAGCTGACTGATACAGGATGGAGCCTGGTGGTATTGGTCAGTTATAGCCGGCATGTATCACCCTATACCGGTAGAAGCGATGTTAGCTTAGAAATTGAGGTAGTGGGATCTAGTGTGGGTCCTTTTAATCGGGGTATTATCTGGGTGGGACTTAACCATCACTTAGTATTCGGGGATTCCATGATCATTAATTACCATTCGGCGGGATATGTGGATACTATTACTAATTTTACCAGCAGCACCGAATTCAGAGGTCATAATTACAACGTGCCTAACCTGAACATTACCGGAAACACCTATAACGGGAATTCAAATGAGATCACCGGTGATGGCCCCTGGCGAATGAGAAAGATACAATCTTTTTCGGTGACATCCGATGATACCCTGGGGGAGATTCTTAATTTCAGTGGAAGCTGGAGTGCTTCATTATTATCATTTCCCGGTTGTTCACCCAGTATTAATTCCATCAGTGGCAGTAGTATCCCATTTCTACGGAGTAGTATCAACGGTGATACCCTCATCTTTAAGGTGGAGGGTCCGCAAACCTGCAGCCATATAAATTCCTTGAGTTACCAGCATTATAACCCCTTTTGGGACGTCTATGCCCATACCGAAGTTGATACCACCTGGAACCGCTATTCAACCAGTCTTAGTAGCTATGATTGTGATACTGCGAGTGCTTATATTCAGGTGATGCTGATCGCGGAATGAATGGGTTACTCTAAAAAAATATTATATCCACAATAATAACGACCATAGTTATTACAAAGCATTACTTGGTTTTCTATGATACCGCAACGAAAAATTTGGTTTATGATAGAGTATTGGGGAAAATTCTTAAAGACAGGGATGTTGTTCTTTATAAGGAACGCCGGACTTATTAACTCAAGATGCAAAGGGTTTTAAGAAACATGGTAAAAATTTATTGCTATATTTCTACCGTTTTAGTTTACAGCCAGATCCCATCCTTTAGGAGATTCATTTGCCCGGTTCTCTAATGCTCTTCTAAAAATTGATTAAAAAGTGCTACAGTATTTTCAAAAAAAATCCAATCCGGAAAACCAGCTAAAGAATCCTCCCATTCCGGATAAAATTCTATTAGGGTTTGGTAATGCACTTCTGCTTCCTTTATTTGATGCAAAGCGGCATAATCAGCTATTGCGAAAACTTCCAGAGCTGCCATCTGGTAACTATTAGATAAATCGAGATAATATAAATATTCCCGGCAGGAATCAATGCAAGCTAATGAGTATTCATATTCTTCTAATTCCACTAATATCTCTGAAAGCAAGGCATATACGCCACCTTTACTGTATAGATTATCCTGCTCAAGTAAAGCAATTCCATATTCTTTGGCGGTTTTATAATCACCCTTCAAACTCAAGATAAGGATCAGGTTACAACCACAGTAGTAATCCGCAGGATTAATTTTAAGGCATGCTTCCAGAGAGGCTATTGCCCCATTTGTATCGGTGGCATCAATAAATAAATTTGACAGATCGAATAGCTCATTGGCAATTTCGGCCTGCATATTATAAATGGAATCCTTTAAACCCGCCTCCTTCGATTGGGATTTTTCCCCTAATTCTATCAGACTATTTTCATCCAGAAACTCCAGAAACTCAACTAACCATATCTCCGAAACACCAGTGCTATCCCTAATTTCCTCAGCAGTAAGGACCCCATCTATCATTTTATATACCCTCAAGCCAATAGAATCATAGTGTTCTACTATAATATCTTCAACAAAGAGGTAAGCGTATTCATCTAATAATTCATCATTAGCAGGATAATCCGATGAATCTTCATAAGGCCGCAAGTAATATAATGAAAATTCGATGTCGCTTTCAATATCTTCTTTCCAGGCCGGAGCAAGGTCTGATAATTTATTTGCGGATTTAAAAACCTCTTTCAGTTTTAGAGTATCATTGGCCGATTCAGCGGCTTTTATCTCTGTCAGACATTTTACATAATAATAGTAGGGATTATCGGGCAGGGAAAAACTTGATAATACACTTTGAGCCAACTCAACACTATCCTTCTCTTCACACCAATAATGACTAAGTGTAAGGAAAAAATAAGGATTATAAAGACCACCTGTAATATAATCTGCAAGTATGATAGCCATATCATCCGCATAGTAAAAATAATAATCACCATACAGTTCAAGCATATAATCGAGAAGACCTGAAAAAGCATAAAACGCTTCCCAGGGAATAATTTCCAGTTCCGTATCATCCGGTTTGATTTCTTTAGAAAAGATAGTATCCGATGTTTCAACGGGAGCATGATGTTTTTTCCCATCAATAATCTCGGAAATTTCCCAAACCGGTACGGCAAAGTTCACATTTTGAGCTAAGTTATAATATGTTCCCACATATTCATAGCCCGTAGGAATTCCAATCATGCAACCGAAATCGTCGAACAAAGCTCCCCCGCTATTGCCCGGTGAAATTGCAGCCGTGAAGTGGATCATTTTTACCGAATACCCCCCCCACCGTGAGGTAGAAATTTTTCGCCCTTCTCCCCCATAGGCAATGTCCCCCGCCGAAAAACTAAATGAGAGACCAAGCGGATTACCTAATACATAACAATTTTCGCCAGTCCTTACTTTTTCACGCCAGGAAATTTGGACGGATCTGCTAAAATTCGGTTTCCCAACAGTATCTGCAACCACAAAAGCATAATCCTTGATAGGGTCGAAAGCTAATACACCCGACAATTCGTATATTTCACCATCCATAGTTCTTATCTGCAAGCTTTCACTGCCGGTAACCACGTGAAAATTAGTAAGAATAATCCCCGAAGTATCAATTATAGTGCCGGAACCTATTGTCTGGTCATCATTTATATAGTATCCAACCTCAACAACAGTACTCATCAATTCCTCACCAATATCCTCTTTCGAATATAATTTTAATTCACATTTTGAATCCATGAAGTTGAAGTGGATTTGACGGGCAACAATCGTTGAGGCTAATAACCCTATAATTATGACAGGAACAATATATTTCATAGACTACCTTTACCTTACATTAAACAGACATTACTCAATTCTATTGTTTAAATGATAAGAGCTGCAATACCCGGTTTGTTTTAGATTATGGTATTTAAAACGACAACGCCAAACCAGTAGATATTGCTTAAACCCAAAAAATGCAATTGATATTTTTATACCTTACTCAATTATCTGATATTATTATATTTGTTGACAAAAATATTTTGCACAAAAAAGTGCAGTTTTATACTTTGTAATTTTTTCTAAAATATTCGTTATTTCTATATTCTCATTATAATCATTATTTTCAATTGCATTTTACGGGTTAAATCACTGAAATAAGATATTCTATAACAGAAAAAAGGCAAGTGGTTTCCGAATGCTTCACGCAATTTCCGGTTTATTATTCAAAATTCAATTCAATCCATTTTCATTCCGGGATCACGCAATGCGGCAGCTCACGCCGCCTCACAATCAGGCTGCCTTGTAAGTCTTGTTCCCCCTGATTGCCTGAACCGGAATTTTGACCTACTTTATATAGACTATTTTTCCGGTTACTTTCTCCTTACCCATTTGGGCGTTTACCAGATAGATCCCGGAGGACAATTGGGGGTCGGGCAACCATATAAAGTAGCCGGATTTCAATTCCTCATTAATAATTTCCTCGCCATTTAGGGATATTATTCTTAACCGGGGGGATAGCTCATTGATAATATTCATTATTATTGTTACAGAACCATTAAAGGGATTGGGCCAGGTCTGAATAGAAAAAGTTGCGGGTGTTACCGGGTGTTCATTGATGCAGGTTACGGGACCGCCCAACAGATAACCGGTGCGATATGGGTCATGGCGGTACATAGTCCAGACATCTCCGTTGCCGGGTCCGGATTTGATGGCGTAAGCCCTGCCGAAATTGGGGACCGTGTCCGAGGTACCGTGTCCCCCGATGAAGAATATATCAACCCAGCCGTCTTCGTCAAAATCCTCCACGATGGGTGCGTTCTCGATAGCATATCCGGGCCCGGCGAAAAATTCCCAGACCCCGGAGCCGTCCTCCCCATTGACCACGTAGAGTGATGCATCGGAGGAGCCGAAGACTACCTCCAGGCCGGGATCGCCATCTATCTCGGCAACCACCGCTCCCCGGTCGATGAGCCCACCGGTAGGGACAATCCATAGAGTATCCCCCGCAGCG
>JAFGGQ010000023.1 GCA_016930435.1 bacterium | reverse complement strand
CTCCCCGCTTGGAAATAGCGGTATAGGAGTAAATATCAGTGATGTTCCCACATATTCAAGTTCCGGATTATAAATATGATAAACTACACCATTGATCTCGAGTTCGATCGTGTATTCATCGATGCCATTGGAATCGGCCAGATCAATAATAATGCTCTGGCTGTCACAAGCGGAATAAAGGGATTCCAGTGGCTCTACAGCGTGGGCTACCGGTCCCCCCCGTGAAAGAGAAAACTCCCAGCAGTATTCCATCCTGTTTGGGGAGCAGGTATCTGGCATGTCGGCTGCAAAAACACACACGGTTACCGTATCCCCTCCGGTCAAGTCAATGGTAGTGGAAATGCTAACATCAAAGGTAAAAAGTGACCCTGCACGTGAAAACTCCGGATTAGACAGGTCATACATAGTATCATTGACTTCGACGATCACGCCGTCGTAATTAACTCCGCTAAGAATATCGAGGATTATAAAACTAATGATGGGGTCAGTATCCTCGATTACCCAGCCCGGTCCCGGAGCCATGGCAGAGATAACGGGCGGAGTCAGATCCATAGTAATGCTGAAGGTATCAGCGGTGGTTAAGGGATTGCCATAAGCATCGAGGGCTGCGGTCAGATATGCTGTGATAATTTCTCCATCAGCCCAGGGAACTGACGGTTGGAAGAACAGGGTATCGCCTGACCATGTTAAATCGGGGTGTGTACCCAGACTGAGGTCAGTCCCGTTAATATTCAGGATAATTGAGGCTGTATCCACTCCGTGTGCAATAGCAGTATCCCAGATAGCGATTGAGAAACCTTGCAGGGAACATGCTGAGAATAATCCATGTATGTTTGTAAGGAGCCGGGAATAAGGGCCCCTGGTGTCCAGAAAGAATTCCCAGCAAATCTCGTTCTCATTAGGGGCACAATAATGGGGATCGTCACCCGCTTGCAGGCATACGTACACGGTTTCGTTATGTGTGAAACTTACTCCGGCCAGAGCGGGGTCAAAATTAACGGTTAATAGAGGAAACGCTCCCGAATAATCCCAGTCAAAAGTGATACCCGCGGAGATCGAGGAATAAGATAAGCCATTAACGATGAGGGCAATTGAAGCCGGGTCCAGACCGCTAAGCGAATCGTAAACTTCTACGGAAATAGGTATTAAAGGATCGTTTACAATAAGGTATTCGGGCGATGTATTCTGGATAACAGGCGGTTGAAGGTCGATAATAAAACTCCATGTAGTAGGGTTCTGCAGTGGGCTGCCATAAATATCATTTGCTACCGTAAGCATTACTTCGATGATATCGCCATTAGACCAGGTTGGATTTGGGATAAAGCGCAAGGTATCGTTCCGGAAGCGGAGCCGAGAGTCGCTTACCCCATAGTGAATGCCCTGGACTATCAGTTCGATTGATGAAGCCTGTACTCCATCGGGATCATTCAGGGCAATCAGTACAGCCTGATCATCGCAGGAGCTGTAAGTGTTATTCATGGGTTCCAGGATTGTCATTACGGGCCCTTCAATACCGATAATATAGTACCAGCAGGTGTCAAGTTCATTGGGGTCGCAATAATCGGGGGAATCTTCGGCATGCAAACATATTCTAACTGTATCCCCGTCGCCATAGCTGATCCCCAGTAACACGGGGTCAAAGGCAAGGCTGTCCCCGTCCCAGAATACGGCAAAATGTGAGCTGCTATAGGAAATACCATTGACAGTAAGGTTGATTGAACTCTCATCTAACCCGCTTAAGTCATCGGAAAGGATCATTGAGATCAATGGTGAGGGATCCGGAACGACGGAAAACGGCGCGGGATCAATACCGGTAACAAGGGGGCCGGAAAGGTCAATAATGAATTCCCACTCCACGGGAGCTCCCGTGAGGTGAAAGCCATGAATATTGTCCGCACTATCCAGACTGACCAGTACCGTTTCGGCATGGGTCCAGGTTCCTGGTAAGGGTTGATAGGTCAATAGGGAATCGGAAAATGACAATTCAGGATCGGATATCTCATAGGTACTCCCTCGAGCAGAAAATCGAATTGAAGCGGGATCGATATCATAATCGTTGATAATATAGACAACAACGCCCTGGTCATTGCATGCTGAATAGGTACCATTATAGGGTTCCTGTATCACCGCATAGGGTGCTGACAGCACTATATAGAATTCCCAGCAATAATCATCGCCGGTATTTGGTCCGCAATAGTCAGGAAGATCGCGGATACCGGTAAGGCAAACCCTTATAGTATCACCATCAAGAAAACGTAGTCCCAATGCTGATGGTTCAAATCGGAATTCCCCTGTAGCCGGGTTGTAAAAAATTCCGGTAGATCCGTATGGATACGTAATCCCTTCGATCACAAAGGCGAGGTTGTCCAGATCCAATCCACTGCCGCTATCGGCAATATGAACGGATATTGAAGGTGCGCCTTCGGTAACGACACTTATGTTCGGTGGGATTTCTCCCCAAACCGCCGGAGGGCTGTAATCGATAATAAATGACCAAATCAGGGGTTCATTCAGTGGGTTTCCGAAGAAATCGAACATCTGGATAAAAACCTCGACTACTTCGCCATCGCTGAAATATCCGGGTGGTGGGTTAAAGACCATGGTGTCCGCCATGGAATCTCCCAGCCAGGTTATATATGGAGAATCACCCCGGATCGTGTCCCCGTTAATAATCAGGATGAGTGAATCGGTTACCAGGCTCCAGTTGTCTGTGAAAGCCGCGATGATCTGCTGAAGTGAACAGGCCGAGTAGGAATCCGGAAGCGGCAGTATTAAAACGCCTTCAGGCGGAAGTGTATCGGTCAGCACAAAAATGGTTCCCGCGATCGCTTCAGAAACACAGATGCCATGATATATGGTTACATAGTATTGGGAAGTAACCGGAGGGCTATCGAAAATGCTTTGAGTAGTATCCCATGTACTCCATTCATATCTGTTACCAGTAGCTGGTTCCGGGACTACTGTCAGTGTACCTACTTCCCCATACCAGATAGTGTCATTATTAACCGTGCCCGTAGGTACCTGCAGTACTCTGAGATCAACATAAGTCGTATCGATACAATCAACTTCTCCATTCATGGTATCGTAAGCTATCAGTCGATAGGTCAGGAGTGTGTCTCTACCAGAAATTTCCGGGCAGACAAAGGGTTCATAATTGTTAGTATCCAAAATACCAAGTGAAGGCGACCAGGCGAAAAAGAATGGTTCGGTGCCGCCATCCACATCGACCCTGAACCGTGTGCATTCGCCGGAGCATATTGCGGAATCGTCTGCTGCGGCGCTTATCCGAAAATCGTTGCGAGGTGGTATGTAAATACAGTATTCCTCGGAAATCGCGGAATCCATATCATCAGCGGTAACAGCAACAGTATAACATATAATTGTATCTTCCAATGCAGGTTCGATGTTCAAAACCCAGCGAGCTGTATCCGATCCCCCGAAATCTTCCAATGTTCCCAGGTTAAAAAGACTATCGCCTGTTGCGATAGAGAAGACGTGCCGGTCAAATTCAATCCAGGCCTGGGTATTGTTTGCCTCATCTTCACCGATGTTGGTAATTATAGCGTCTATAGTAATAGGGTTAGGGGCAAAGCTATAGCAACCGGAATAAATGGTTGCGGGAGAGTGTGAGATACTAAGCAACACAGAAGCGAGTTCACCGATTCCGTAATATGTTGCATAGGTCAAGGTATCTCCCGGGCATACATTATGTTGAAGCCATTTTACCAGTACAGCGGTATCACCGCCGAATCCCACGCCTATCTCCCATGATGCATGTGCCCAACCATAGCCGGATATAACGGGCCAACGGCCATAGTAAAATATATCGGGCATAACCGCTTCGAATCCTACCAGAATTCCCAAAGATTGAAGGTTGCCTGGGACCGGGGGATAACCCCCCTCATAAGCCCGCCAGATATTAGGAATACTGGGAGCGTAAAATATCTCGGATACTCCGGAATATCCAAATGCTGTGGAAATAGAGGCACCATCATCGGAGTCAAGCATCGTATCGTAATGGATAATGCAGCCTACATCATGGCAGGAACCGTCAACAGGGGTGAACTTAACCCTAAAACGGATCTGTTCGTTGTCACCCGGACTTGCACCAAGTGATACCGGGCTAAGCTCCTGTTGTATCCGAACGCCATGGTAATCATTCCAAACCGCAACTAATGTACCGGCATCATTGTAGGTAAGATCAGCATTACCCAGCGCTCCGCCGCTGGCCGTTTTATCGGCTGCAAAACCATCGACTTTGTAGAGTATCCAGGAAGTAGAAATAGGTCCCCAATAATCAGGATAACTATACATCAAACGCTTGTAGTTACTTAATCCATTGGGATCCGCACCTTCTAAAAACTCGGCATCGGGCTGATTCATGCGAACATGAACATAACCATTGCCGGAGCTTACTTCCATCGGTTCAAGTGTCC
The DNA here is from genome assembly GCA_016930435.1 of bacterium. Taxonomy (GTDB): domain Bacteria; phylum UBP14; class UBA6098; order JAFGQG01; family JAFGQG01; genus JAFGGQ01. The sequence goes on along the minus strand of JAFGGQ010000023.1, from coordinate 16,398 downwards.
GGGCAATTCCTCCACCATCTTCACCCAATAAAGCCCTTTCCGCTTTCCAGGAAGCATAGTCTATAGGTTCCGGTCCTGAACTTAAAGGCTCGTTAAACCCAACTTGTACAATAGGAAATATAAATAATAAACCTAATAGTAAAATTCTGTAAATATTTGAATGGCGCATTAATACTCTCCTGCATTTAGGTATTCATAAAAATAACTAACTTTATAGAATAACAAAAATATTGGATTGGGCAAGATTTTATTTTCGTTATTTAACCTGTTTTTGAAATATTATATTGATTTAAATATTTCTTTATTTTTTCTTTTATTAAATTATCAAAATAATTAATAAAACCAAAATTTTTCAGTTGTTACAAACCCGATTACTGTATTATATTACAAACGTTATTTTTTAAAAGCGCTTAAATTATTGAAGGAGTGCAAAGGTGATGAAACGAAATGTAATCTTATTTCTAATCTTGGTTATTCTAAGCAGCCTGGGTTTAAGTTTTTCTCAGGATTGTCCATTAGAGCTTTTAGGCAGCTCTGTATGGTCTGATATTGAGGGGATCGTTTGTTCGGGTTCTCGTTTATACTGTGCTTTTACTTTGGGTTTAGGCATTTATGATGTGAGTATTCCGGGTGAACCGGTTCTTTTAGGCCTTGCCTATGCAGAAGGGGAGGGCCGCCGAGTGGCAGTATCGGGGAATCATGCTTACCTTGCGGCGGGTTGGGGAGGTCTGGCTATCGTGGACGTTTCCAGGCCGATTTTCCCGGAAGTAGTATCAGTCTGGGAATCCTCTGATATAATCAGCGGGGTAGTTATTAAAGACCATTATGCCATAGTAACCGGCGAGTTGTTGGGAATTTATATAATAGACATCAGCGACCCGGCTCATCCTATGACCGTGACCTCCCATTATCTTGCCGGAGGTGGTTGGGATTTAACCATCCAGGGAGATTATCTCTACGTTGCCCGTGGCCTTTCCGGAATGCAGATCGTGGATATCTCTGACCCCGAAGATCCCTCCAACCTTGGCACTTACTCTTCATTTACCGTAATAAACCAGATTGCGGTCAATGGTGATTATGCATACCTTGCTGCGGATGTATCCGGACTTATTGTTCTGGATGTACACGATCGGGCTCATCCCACCGAAACAGATCGCTATGAATCCCCCAGCATTACCGTCTTCTCCGTAGAAGTCAAGGATAATTATGTCTTTACAGGTTGCGATAATCAGGGAGTGCAAGTCTTCGATGTTACCCATCCTTCAGACATAACTCGGTTAGACTGGTTCAGCATTTCGGGTATTGGAGTGCGGGAATTAGCGCTGGTCAGCGAAGACCATCTCTATGCTTCGGTTACAAAAGGCGTGATCTCACTGGATATTTCGGATCCCTCGGATATACGGCGCGATGGATGGGATTATCCGGTCAATGACCTGAGACGGATCCTGGTCCACGATGTATATGCTTTTTTGGTAGGCCGTAACGGAGGGATCGAGATCGTATTCGTCGGCAATCCAGTAGAACCCATCTCCATCTCCAATTTTAACGTGACCGCTATTTTCCGGGATGTTGCAATCTATGATGATTATATGTATGTGGCTTCCAATAACGGTATGCAAATCGTAGATGTAACCGATATCACCGATCCCGATTATGACACTTCCTACTCTTCCGGCAGTATTTGCTATGATATCGCCATCGTTGACGATATTGCCTATTTAACGGTTGATAATATCGGGGTTAAAAGGATAAATATCTCCAATCCTACTCGGCCTACACCGATGGGCGAATACAATTCCCCACATGCCAGGGCGTTGGTAGTAACCGAAGATTATTTCTACTTTTCTGATAACGATGAAGGCTTGTACGTTATCAACCGTGTAACCATGATGCTGGTTGGTCATTATCCGCTTAGCGGCTGGTCAACGGTGGATATGCTCAAGGAAGGCGGTCTTATCTTCGTGGCCGCTGAAAATAATGGAGTGTATATATTTGACGTATCCAACCCCGCTGACCCTGACCTGATCACCATATATGAGACCGAAGATAAGGCCAATGGTATTGCTGTCGATGATGGCTGGTTATATATTGCAGAGAATGATGAGGGGCTTGAGGCGGTTTATTATGCAGATGATCTGGAATCGCCGGTATCCTATGGTTTTTATTCAATTCCTGGCAAGTCCAATGGGGTTACGGTTTTTTCCAACACCGTTTACCTGGCAAACGAATATGGTTTTCTGGTCTTTAACAATTCTCTTGCCAGTATTCCTGAAGAACCCGAATTCCTACCTTCTTCCTACTATAAGCTTTCTGCTTATCCCAATCCATTCAATGCTGAAACCCGACTTGTCTTAGATCTTCCCGGAATAGTGCCAAACCTTAATAATGAAGTACAAATCTATGCGATCACCGGTCATAAGATAACTTCATTATCCTTGAAAGATGCTTTTATTAAGGGTCCCGGAAAATATGAACTGTTCTGGAATGGCTTGGACAAAATGAACCGCAGGATACCTGCGGGAGTTTACCTTGCTGTTTTCAGGCTGGGGAAGTACTCCGCGATGCAGAGCATAGTTTTAATGAAATAAATCCTTGCCGGATTAATCGGGAATGATCGTTTTTTTATCTACTACCGAGGCTAACATGGTAGCCTGACAGACCAACTCATCGTCAACATAAGCCTTACCGGTAAATTTAGCTACCTTAGGCCTTCTCTGATCCACCTCTATAACCAGAACCAACTGGTCACCCGGATAAACCGGTTTCCGAAACCTTACATTGTCGATACCCAAAAAATAAACCACCTTTTTTTCCACTTCCTCTATCTCCTGCAGCAGCAGGAATCCGCCGGTCTGGGCTAAAGCTTCCACTACCAGAACACCGGGCATCACCGGATGACCAGGAAAATGCCCCTCAAAAAAGGGTTCATTACGGGTTACATTCTTAATACCGACAACTTTTTTAAAGGGTTCAATATCGGTTATTTTATCTACTAACAGAAATGGATAGCGATGTGGCAATATCTTCTCAATGGCTTTGTTATCAAGGAGTACTTTTTTATCATCAACACCATATTTTCTGGAAATTTGCTGCTTTTCGTATTGCTTCCTGATCAATTTTACCAGCTCTATATTGGTGCTGTGGCCCGATCTCGCTGCAATAATATGGCCTTTGATATTAAATCCCAGCAACGCAAGGTCACCCAGAAGGTCCAGAACCTTGTGCCGGCAGGGCTCATTATAGAACCGCAACTGGGTGTTGTTCAGTATCTGATTCTCCCCAACAAAAAGATCGTCCTGAAACTTAAAATGGCATTTTAAAGCTGTTAATTCATCCTTGCTTACTTCATTATCCACAAAGAGAATGGCATTATCCAGGTTGGCACCCTTTATCAAACCCTTTTTCAGTAATGGCTCCATTTCACTGAGAAAACCGAAAGTACGGGCAGGGGCGAATTCCTTTATGAATTCCCTTTCCAGGGATTCCATAGTAGTATATTGCGTACCTACAACCCGATGGGGGAAATCTATCATGAAAGTAATCCGAAAATCTCGGTATGGTATGAGATGTATATCTGTACCTCGCTCTGATTGTGAATATTGGATTACATCTTCCACATCAAATGTATTCTTGGGTTTCTGCTGTTCCCGGAAACCCGATTTAAGTAGCAGGTCAACATAAGGTTTGGAACTGCCATCAAGCACTGGTGGCTCTTCACCATCAAGTTCAATGATTGCATTATCGATTTCCAATCCATACAGGGCAGCTAAAACGTGCTCGGTTACCTTAATCCGGACGCCATTTTCCTCCAGATTGGTACCTCGGTAAAGGTCGTTTGTGACATTAGAGACTTGTACCCGAACTTCCGGTTTTCCGGGAAGGTCCACCCGGATAAATTTAAACCAGCTATTCTCCGGGGCAGGATTGAAGGTTATACGGGCTGGTTTACCGGTATGCAAGCTAATCCCCGAAATAGAAACCGCTTTTTTTATAGTACGCTGCATCTTGTCCATAATTTCTATTCTAATTTGGATTTAATCTCTTTAAGCTCTTCATACAGTTTTTCAAGTTTGGAGATAAGAACGCATTCCTTCAGCCACTTGCGATGGTCTTTTGCAGGGGAACCGGATATAAAGCCGTTTCCAGGAAAGGATTTGCTAACTCCGGATTGAGCCCCCACAAAGGTATTGGGTCCGATTACTATATGATCCACAAATCCCGCCTGACCTCCGATAATAACCCGATCCTTGATCACCGTGCTTCCAGCTACCCCAACCTGGGATGTGATCAAGCAGTTTTGACCGATTTTCACGTTATGGGCGATCTGAACCAGATTATCAATTTTGGTACCCTTACCGATCACGGTATCCCCCAGTGTTGCCCTATCAATGGTTGTATTGGCACCTATTTCAACATTATCCTCGATTCGGACTCCCCCAACCTGAGGGATCTTCAGGCATTTACCATCCTCATCCGGATGGGTGTATCCAAATCCGTCACCTGCAATAACCACACCGCTATGAATTATTACCGAGTGGCCTATACGGGTGTTTTTGTATATCTTGACTCCGGGGAATAAGCGGCAATTTTTCCCTATTATGGTATTATTACCCAGGTAACAATGCGGCGCAATAAAGGTATTATCACCGATGTTAACATTATCTTCAATAACTGAATAGGGCCCAATGAATACCCCTTTTCCTAAAGTTGCCTGTGCAGAGATGACCGCAGTGGGGTCACGGTAAGCCTCAAATGGTTGCTCCGGATACAGCATTTCCAGAATTGTCCGCAAGCACCCGGATGGATCGGGATGTAAAATAGCGCTGAAAATGTGTTTTTCGGGTAATAATTCCGGTTTGATAATTACAGCAGCAGCGTGGCAATCCTTCAGAAATTCCTTGTACTTGCCACTGCCCAGGAAACAAAGGTCTCCGGGTTGAGCTTCTTCTAATGGAGCCAACCGCAATATCTCCAGATCCGGGTTGCCCCGTAGTTCCCCTCCGATAGCTTGAGCTAATTCAATGAGCTTCAATGCTCACTCTCCGGTATTTAGTTTCTCCAGTATGAGGTCCGTTATATCCAGGTTTTCATCAGCATAAGCAATAGCGCCACTGCCGGCATCAAGAACAACGCTATATCCGTTTTTTAAAGAAATTTCTTCTAATACGGTATTAATCTTGTCCAATAATGGTGAGGTTAGTTCGGTATTACGTTTTTCGGCCTGGCCACCTCTGCCAAATACGTTAGACAGATAATTTTGATATTCTTCCTGTTTTTGTTCGATAAGCCTCTGTTTTTCCTTTTTCTTATCTTCGCTGAGTAATAAAGCCTGCTGTTCATATTCCTTCTGGAGATCGATTAATTCTCCTTCGAGGGCGGTGGCTTCTTCTTCCCAAACTGCGACTTCTGAATCGAATTTATTCTGCGCGTCGATAAAGGCAGAATACTCTGTTCGCAGACGTTCAGAGTTAATATAAACGATGGACATATCCTGGGCCAGGGATAAAGCGAGGCTCGCAGCCAGGACAAGGGCGATGGTAATAACAGTTAGGTAATACTTTGACATTATAACCTCCTTCAATGCTATTAAGTTCATCTAAAAAAGCGTTTAATACTCTGGGCCGATCTGAAAGTGAAAATTCCAACCCTCCGGGTCGCCATCACCATTAAGATCATCCAGTCCGTATGCTGCATCGAATCCGATAACCCCTATCAGAGGGGCTACCAGCCGGGCACCAACCCCCACCGATTTATAGAGATCATTGGATCTCATGTAGCTGGGTCTCAGCCAGGAATTACCCATGTCCGAAAATACTGAGAAATAAAGCTGGTCTTTGGCAATAGGAACCCTTAATTCCGTGGAGAGGATCATCATTGCCCTTCCTCCTATGCGGAAGGGATAACTTGGTGTATCCATCGGGTATTCACCGGAAGCATCCGGAGTAACCGTAGAATCGAATTCTTCATCGGTATAGTCAATGGGACTGATTTTACGGTCGTCATAGCCCCGCAATTGTCCGTCATAGCTTACTCCACCCGGAAAGAACCTTTCCCCGAAGGGCACATCATCAGGGTTTCCCATCCAGTTAGTAAGGAATCCGAACCGTACTTTGGTTACGAAGATCAGGTATTCCCAGATCTTAAAATACCAATTGGATTGAATGCTCTGCATTTCAAAATCTTCATCCCCGCCGAGGAGATTCCCTGCGAATTCAATGCTATATGAATTCATATTTCCCTCATTAGCGAACAACTGTGAATCCCGGCTGTCCCTTTTAATAGTAAAACGGGTTGCGGACCGAAGCTTTGGCCAGTCAATTGAACGGAGATCGTAGGCATAGCTGGGGGTATAGGAATCGTCAAAATCGAAGTAACTAACCTGTTCCAGTCGGTATCGTAAGTAAACGGTGAAATAGTCATCCGGCCAGCGCAATCTTCTACCCAGCCTGAGGGCTCCTCCCCTTCTCTGCTCTGTATAGTAATTACTCCATTTCCAAAGTGAATTATATAAATCCAGACCAACCGTTGTAGGCGTGTCCAGGAACCAAGGTTCGGTAAAGCTGAAACTCAAATTTTGCTTTTGCTTGCCGAATTCCCAGCTGAATTCGGTTTCCCAGCCCCTGCCAAGTACATTGGGCCAGCCAACACTTATGGTTCCCACCAAATTGTCCCGGCTATTGTATCCTGCTCCAACCTGAAAACGGCCTATAGGCTTTTCCACTACCTGAATCTCCAGATTGACATCCCCATTGTCCAAAACTTCAAAATCGGGACGGACATCTTCAAAATAGTTCAGATAATAAACATTACGCTGGGTGCGGATCAGCTTGCTGCGCTTAAAAACCTCACCGGGCAGAATGGCAAATTCGCGCCGAATAACCTTTTCGTAAGTACGGGTATTCCCAGTGATATCAATGCGGTTGACCCTGGCTTGCTGGCCCTCAAAGATATTCAAAATCAGATTGGCACTACTGTCAACCAACTCCTTCTGGTCATTAATTTGAGTAAAGATATAGCCATCCTCCTGATAAAGAAAGTAGATGTTGGCAAGGCTTTCCTCTAATTTTTCACTGCTGAATATTTCCCCTTTCTCAAAGGTCAGAGAACCCTTTATCTTATCAACTGGAAATACCGAATTCCCTAATATATCAACCTCGCCAAAATAATATTGGTCGCCCTCGTCAAAAATTATTTTAAGGAACAGGTCCTCACCATTAGGTGCTACCCAACTGGTATCGGTTATTATCTCGGCGTTGATATAACCATTTTTATGATAAAAGTCGATCAGCGTATTCTTGTCTTCCCGGAACGTTTCCTCGTTATATTCACCCGACCTGAATAAACCCTTTTGATGAGTTTCCATCTTTTTCCGGAGTTTTTTACCGGATATGGAATTATTCCCCTCAAAATCAATTGATTTCACCCTTATCCGCTCCCCTTCATCAATAATAAAACGGAGAATCAAACGATTGCCACTCGATTCAAAAGGCTCTGTTTTGATAGTCGAATTTACATATCCCTTTTCCTGATAAAGCTTTCTAAGGGTTACAATGGCTTCCTTTACTTTTTGTGGAGAAACAAATTCCATTGAATCGATGGATACTGATTCTGAAAGCTTCTTCTCTTTGATCACCTTATTCCCCGAAAATTCCACTTTTTGTAGGCGAGGGTATTCCTTGACGGTGATGATTACATTAAGGCCCTGCGGACTACGTTCTCCTACTATTTTAACATCTTCGAACATCCCCATTCGATAGATGTTCTTAACGGCCTGCTCAATATTACCCAGGGTAAAATTTTCACCGCTGCTAAGGGTAGAAGCTGCTTTAATAAGGTTAATACTGGTCTCGTTATTGCCTTGAACATCAATAGACAGAATAGTATTGTTCTCAGCCCTAAGCGGAACTGATAATACAAAAACCAGAGAAATCAATAACAGCAGGATTTTACCGGTATTCTGGTATAGCAAAAAGATTTTTGATCCTGAATATCTAAGATTCATCATGCGATGATTTGGCTGTATCATCTGTAAGATCGCTATCCCCGGGTTCTTCAGCATTTTCATCAAGGTCAGTTTCCTCTATTGCTTCCTCAGACAGCACTTCATCAGCAGATTCACCTTCCGCCGGGACTTCTTCAATCTTCCCCTTAACGGCATCTTTTTTATGGCTCGTTTTGGTCTGAATGATGATATCGGTGATGAGGATCTCGGTAAGCAACTGACGATGACCATGTTTAACTGAATAACCTTTTCTGCGTTTTTTCTTATAGACGGTAACCTTATCGTCTTTTATATGGTCAATGACCTCAGCAATTACCTTCGATTTCTCAACAAAAGGCTGTCCAACATAGCTTTTATTACCGTCATTTAAAAGAAGAACCTCGGCAATCTCGATTGTATCTCCGACTTTTTTCTGATTCATTCTGGGGACGGCTATTTTTTCCCCTTTCTGTAGCTTGAACTGCATTCCACCTATTTTCGCAATTGCGTACATCTATTCCTCCTGAAAATGTATATTTCCTTTTCCTATAATATTTTTAAGTTCTCTTCCAAACAAAAAATTCAAATAAATTTATATATGTCTATTGGTTAAGTCAAGCAATAAATTTATTTGTTATATCTTCACCACTATTGGCATCAATTATCATGAACTGATCGTTTGCGATAGTAATATCCGCAAGTAGCTTCATTTTAATCTTGTAGCTTGATTCCAGCATCTCCAGGTAAGATGGTTCACCCTGAATGAATTCGGCGCAAACATTGGGATGTGCGATCACGATGAGCTTCTGGTATTTATTCAGGTGAGCCCTCATCAAAAACCTTTCCAGCAGGGTGATGACTGAAGTAGAGGAAAGCAGGATACCGCTGCCTCCGCAAACAGGGCAGATTTCGGTGATGCTTTGAATGACGCTGGGTCTGATGCGCTTCCTGGTCATGGTTACCAGACCGAATTCATTAATCGAAGAGAATCTGATAGTGGAGCGATCATTGCGAATGACCCGTTTAATCTCCGCGAGCAATTTTCTTTTACATTCTTCGCTTTCCATATCGATAAAATCGATAACTATGATTCCCCCGATATCCCTTAATCTGAGCTGCTTTCCGATCTCTTCCATAGCAAGGACATTGGCTTTGAGAATTGACTCATCGTGCCCGATGCTTCCTGAAAAACGCCCTGCATTTATATCGATAACGGCCATCGCCTCAGTCCGGTCAATAACGATATAGATACCTTGGGCAACCTGAACCTTTCGGGATAGCATCTCGCTGATCTGGGATTCGATTCCATACTCGTCAAAAATTGGCTGTTTACCTTTATAGAGTTTAACCCTGTCCAGCAGATGGGGTGCTACTTTTTCCAGATAATTCCTGATGTTCTGGTATTCCTCTTTGGAATCGATAACCAGCTCCTCGACATCAGATGAGAAAAAATCGCGGACCAGTTTAGCGGCCAATCCTATGTCCTTATAGACCAGGGAAGGTGCGGGTAGAGCTTCTGCCTTCTTCTTAAGGGTTTCCCAGTTCTTAAACACATGCTCAAAATCCTGTTGAAGAACATCGATCTTTTGTTTTTCGGCAATCGTTCTGACTATCAACCCGATTCCTTCGGTTTTGAACTGATGCGCTATCCTTTGCAGTCGCCGCCGCTGCTGACGGTTACGGATATGCCGGGATACCCCTACGTGCTCTGCACCCGGGATCATAACCAAATAGCGCCCGGCCATGGTTAACTGAGTTGTAGCTTTGGGCCCTTTGCTGCCGATCGGCTCCTTGATTATCTGGATCAGAATATCATCACCAGGCTTGATAAGGTTTTCAATTCGTTCTTTCCGGTGATGCTTAGTAGGCTGACTGAGTTCCTCTACTTCGGAATCCAGAAAAGCATCAAAAGAGCTGATATCGCTTATATGCAGGAAAGCCCTTTTCTCCAAACCAATATCCACAAACGCAGCCTGGATCTCACGCAAGATATTTTCCACTTTTCCTTTATATATGTTACCAACGATACGCCTGGTATCAGGCCTTTCTACCTGGACTTCCACCAGATCACGATCTTCCAGAATCCCGATTCGGGATTCATGCACCTGTGAGTTAATAATAATTCGGGTTTGCATGGTATTAGTTAAAAATCCTTCATTAAAAAATTTTAAAGATTACTTTCAATTTCAGTGAATATTTCATCCAGTGTCCGCAAGCATTGGTCCGCTTCAGCTTTATTGACGATTAACGGCGGTGATAAGCGGATACTATTAAAACCGCAGCCGAAGATTATCATCCCTTTTTTATATGCGTTGCCTACGATCACGGATTTTATATTTTTCCCATCGGTAGTAAAATTTTCAGGGAAAGGTGTTTTGGAAATTTTATCCTGGACAATTTCGATACCGATCATCAGGCCAATTCCCCGGACTTCTCCGATAATCCGGTGTTTGTTTTGGAGTTCCAGAAGGTTTTCCATTAAATAAAGGCCCATTTCCCTGGCATTCTTCATCAATTTTCCATGTATCAACTCCAGGGTTTTAAGGGCGGCAATACTGGCGATTGGGTTACCTCCGAATGTGCTGCCATGGGAGCCGGGCACCCATGCATGGTTATCCAGCTCGGGATCCATCAATTCCGAACGGGCGATTATTGCGCCAATAGGGATACCAGAAGCAAGGCCCTTAGCGATAATGTTAACATCGGCAGCTACTCCCCAATGCTCGGTTGTGAACATGCGTCCGCTTCTGCCTAATCCAGCTTGAATATCATCTACAATATAGATGATCCCGTATTTACTGGTAATTGCCCTGAGTAAAGGATGAAATTCGGGTGGGGGTACAATATAGCCTCCCTCACCCTGAATAGGTTCTACCAGCAGTGCGGCAACTTCGTAAGGATTGATTAAACGTCTGAATATCTCATTGTTCAGGAAAGCGACACAGGGCAATAAAGGAATTCCTTCCAGCGTTTCCACACCTTTTTTACAATCCGGATAGGTTTTTCCAAGGGGACAACGGTAGCAATATGGATAGAGTGTGTGGTAAACTTCGGGGACCAGGGGCCCAAAACCTGCTCGTTGGACGTATTTACTTCCACAGACGGTCATTCCTCCAAAGGTTCTTCCGTGAAAAGCTCCAAAAAATGATATCAGCTTATATCTTCCGGTATAGTACTTAGCCAATTTCAGTGCTGAATCAACCATTTCAGCGCCGCTGGAGCCGAAGTAAACCTGTTTAGGAAAGTTGCCCGGAGCCCAGTTAGCAAGTTTCTCGGCCAATTCAGTCTGCAGTTCATAAAAAAAATCGCTTCCCGGTAGGTGAAGTAACCTCTCAGCCTGGGTTTGGATGGCTTCTACAACCTCCGGGTGGCAATGGCCCGTACTGGCTACTGCATATCCGGCTCCAAAATCCAGAAATTCGTTGCCATCCACATCGTAGATCATACAGCCCTGGCCATGATCCACTACCAGCGGGATCTCCGGAGAGCGGGTATGAGCCCCAAAATATACTTTCTTATCCCTTTGAATCAAGGCTTGAGCCCTGGGCCCAATATCCGGAGATGTATATTTATAATTTCCCATTTATGCTCCTCTCTTTCAATCAAATTTCTCAAGCAGGATGTTTATTATCCTTTCCGATGTTTTACCATCCCATAATTCAGGTATAATGCCCCTTTTAGGATTACCATTCAAAATATTTTCGATCTCGGCAAGGATACGATCTTCATCAGTACCTACTATCGTATTGGTTCCTTTTAAAACGGTTATAGGCCTTTCCGTCTCCTCCCTCAAAGTCAAACAGGGTATATTCAAATAGGTTGTTTCCTCCTGTATCCCTCCGGAGTCGGTCATAACCAATTTTGCCTTTTCGGTTAAGCTTAAAAAATCCAGATATCCGATCGGCTCAATTAATACCAGATTGGATAAATCTTTTAAATAATAGGATAATCCGAATTTGTCAAGGCTCTTCTGAGTACGGGGATGAATAGGATAAATTATCTTTATCCTCTCCTGGACCATTCGGAGTAATCTAATGATTTTTTCCAAACCCTCTTTGGTGTCCACATTAGATGGCCGATGAAGGGTAAGCAAGGAATAGCTGCCCGGTGTCAGTTGAAGCCTCTTCAGGATAGTTGACCGTTCTCTGGCTTGTGCTCGAAAACGGACCAGCGAGTCTATCATTATATTTCCCACAAAGAATATTTTCTGGGAATCTATGCCTTCGTTCAGCAAATTAATTTCTGCTTCCGGGGAGTGTGTAAACAGGAAGTCGGATAGCCTGTCGGTAAGCACCCTGTTCTGTTCCTCGGGCATTTCCCAGTTAAAGCTTCGCAAACCAGCTTCAACATGGGCTACCTTTATACCGTAACGGGTCCCTACCAAAGCTCCCGCAACGGTAGAATTTACATCACCAACCACCACGATAAGCCGGGGTATCAGTTTAACAACCACCTCTTCAAAATGAATCAAGGTTTTTGCTATCTGCTCACCATGCTTTCCGGAACCTACGCCAAGGTGGTAATCAGGCTTGGGTATTTGAAGCTGCTCAAAAAAAACCTGTGACATGTTCTGGTCATAATGCTGCCCGGAATGGACCAGGATGGGTTCAAACCCCCCCTTTTCTTCCATCGCCTTCATAAGTGGGGCAATTTTCATCAAATTGGGACGCGTTCCCACCAGTAATAGTGTTTTCAACTTAGTTTTCATTTAACATAACCTGGTAAAGGTTTTTGAACTGAGCCCCTATTCTGGGCCAGGATGCCCTTTCTGCAACAATTTCCCGGTTCATACTGACTGCTTTTTCCCGGAGTTTGTTATCCTGAATGGCCTGGATTATACAATTCGACAGCGCTACCGGGCTTTTCAGGGGAAAAAGCAATCCGTTTTCGCCATGGATTATCCATTCCCGGTTAGCAGGAATATCGGAGACTATCGGGAATGTGCCGCAGGCTAATGCTTCCAGCAGCGAGACTGCAGTGCCATCGGAAGAGGAAGCCGATATGAACAGGCATGCTTTTCTTAACAGCCGGGGCATATCATTGTTCTGTACAAACCCGACAAATTCAATATGGTCTTTTAGTCCAAGTTTTAGGGCTAAATTCTCCAGGTTCTCCCTTTCCGAACCCCTGCCGGCAATGATCAACCTTACCTCCGGTAAAGCATCAATGACATGAGGCAGACTTCTGATCAATAAATCCACATTATAAAGAGGGAGTAAATTGCGGTTGCTTACAATTAAGGGGTTTTTTAATTGCCGGTTTTTATCACTATTTTCCGGTTTAAAGATATCAAGGTCGATTCCCATCGGAATAGTGTGAATCTTATCCGGGTTTATACCCCACTCCCTTAGTTTGCTTGTCATGTGCTGTGCTACAGTGGTTACCAGATGAGCGTTTTTCATGGTCCAGACAGCTATGTTTTTTAACAATCTCGATCTTCGGGGCAAAGTAAGTATATCGGAGCCATGGGCAGTCACTATAACCGGGATCCCGGTCAGACGGGCCAGAATCACACTGATAAAACCAGTAGGGATAGTGAAATGGGCATGGATCAATTTTATTTTATGTTTGCGGATCACCTTCCAGGTAGCGAAAAAGCAGCTTATAATATACGTGAGCATACGAAGCAAGGGAATTCTCTTATATTCAATGAGGAGTTTATTTTCAGACCAGAATGTAAAGCGTTTTATAGGGATGTCGTCCTGGATCTCTTCCCTTAAGCTGTTATCGAAAATCCTGGCGGTAAGCACATAAGGTTGAAATCCCAGGAGACTTATTTGACGGGTTAAATTCTGTACAAATTTGCCACGGTAGCTCGAGGGAGAATCAGGATATGACGTGGTGACTATAACCACAGGAGTTTCTTTTGTTTTCATAGATCGGGGATAGAATTCATCAATTTACTGGTTAGGTTTTTTCAGGTTCTTGAGGATAAATTGATTTTCCTTTTGGATCCGGTATATTTCACTCCGCAAAATAACCAATTGCGTTGCCAGAAAACCGAAGAAAAGGATTTGAATACCGGTCAGGATAAGAAGGACGGTAAGGTTCATCAAAGGGCGTTCGGGATTAAGGTTGCCGGATGCCCACAGAAAGATAATATAACCTCCTCCACATAAACCGATCAGGAGAAAAATCAGGCCAGCTATTCCGAAAAGGAGAATGGGCCTCTCAAAAAATGTAAAAACAAGGTGTGAAAAAGCGGTCAGCCTGAATTTGAATTTGGAATGGCCGGTTTTCCTTCCCCTCAATGTGGAGGGCATCTCTCTGATGTTGTAACCCAGGGCAATTATTTTGGATAGTATTTCCAGGTGGATTTCCTTTCCATCGGAATTTAGGTCCAGGGAATCCAGCACATATTTTCTATAGCCCCGCAGTATTCCTGTAAATGTTCTCAGGCCATGGTTTATAGCAAAACGTAGTATAATATTCCCTATTTTACTGATGAGCAATCGGAAGAATGGAACATCGATAGTCTGACCTCCTCGCATATACGGAGAGCCTATAACTACATCGGTGGCCTCCTCATTTTCAAATATCTCCACAATTCTAAGAATATGGGAAACATCGTAAGTAAGGTCGGCATCTATAGAAACAACTATATCCCCTCTTGCATTTTCAAACCCTGTACGCAGCGCTTTTCCTCTGCCTTTATTGGTAGAGTAAGATACAATCCTGATATTGCTTTCAGAGAGAGCTAATCCTTTTGCTACATCTAAAGTATTATCCGTACTACCGTCATTGACCAGTAAAAGCTCATAGGATTTGTCCAGCTTTCCCAATCCGACTTTGATACTATCAACCAGATCCGAAAGGTTATCCTCCTCATTATAAAGTGGACAGAGTACTGTAAGATAAGGGCTTTTGTGAGTTTCGGTTAAATTATCATATTTCTTCATCTTGGGATTGACTCTCCGTTATTTCCGGTTCATCCGGTACTTCTTCCTCCCCTTCCTCCGGATCAGAAACATCCTCTTTGCTTTCGCAGGTTTGGACATAGCGCATTCTTAAATCATAGAGAAGTTGGTTCAGAATTTGGTCTTCCTCCTCATTAAGATTGCCATCCGTCTTATTTTGAAGCATCTCAATAAGGTCAATAGTGTTTCTGGCTACTTCGATTTTCACCTCGGTTTTATTTGTTAAAGGATTGGCGATCATCCCCAATTGCTGATATGCTCCGACCTGCAGCATGGTCAGCAGTTGAAGGAAAAGGGGGTCGGTATTTTCCGGAGTTTTTTTATCTTTTTCCATAGTTCATCAGGGTTTTGGAGTTATTAATTAAATTTGCTAATAACGTTGTTTTAAATTAAAATGATAATTTCTCTAATGAGCCACGAGCCACTTGCCTTACTAATATATTCTTATCATGGAGGCATCTGCGCAGTATTTCCCTGCCCTTGGGTGAACCTATCTCTCCCAGTGCCCAGCAGGCAGCTATTCGCACCAGATCCTTTTTATTCCTTTTTAACTTGAACGGAGTTTCCTTTTTGATAAGGCAAATAAGTCCTTCCACAATGCCAGCGTCCTTGATATTCCCAAGTGTTAGCATGATCTCTTTCTGAAGTCTTAAATTGGGCTCATTCTCCCAGAAATGTACCTTTTTTACCATATCCAGAAGCACCGGGATTGCAAAAGCCCCCCTCATCTCACCAATTGCTCTTACTGCTTTCAGCTGAAGCTTTTCATCTTTGGAGTGAACAAGGTCCAGAATCAGTTTATCTATGTTTTCACCCCGAAGTTTTTTAAGAACTGAAAAGATGGCATGTTGAACCCTGTTGTCTTCCACAAGGTTAAGCTCTCGAACCTTTTTAACTATGTTAGGGTTGCTAAATAAGGGGATTACAGCAATTACATTAATCAATCTTTCAGGCTCATGAGTAGGTTTTATCAAATTCACGAAAGATTCTATGGCTTCCGGTCCTAAACGATTTATTATCAAGGCTCCCAGTTTCCGGTTCTTTAAAGAAGGTTCATCTAAAATAAAGTTAAATATTGGTTCAACCGCTTCATTCCCTTTTTGGAGTAAGCCCTGAACCGCTTTAGCCTTAACAATATCGTCACGGCTCCTTAAGCTATCGAGCAAAACCTCGACATCCTGGTTAACCTCTTCCAGGATGGTAAAATCGATATCCTGAACGGGCATTAATTCTTCGGGCGGGGAGGGTAAACCTTCCTGGGCTAAGTCCTTCCCCGAGGCTGGTAGTTGACCAATAATATTCTTCAGGCGATCAAGAAATTTATCCGGGATCTCACCCTTCTCGATAGATTCTATTAAATTCCGGCTTTCTTCCCGGAAATTATCGAGTAGTTCCTGATATCTTTTAAGTTCTTCTTTGGATCTGGGTTTTTCAGGACTTTCCCCCACCTGCTCTTCGATTACTTCAACTTTTTGTTTTGTCTTTGATTCGAAAGCGAGG
>JAFGGQ010000157.1 GCA_016930435.1 bacterium | reverse complement strand
ATTTCCAGATCATACCCCATGCCCCTCCCCGGTATAAGGTAAAAATGATCACTCGCACTTCAGCTCAAGCAGATTATGTGGAAGGGTCCGAGGATGGATATAAGCGAACAGAATTACTGGCTGACTTTCGTATACGAAATTATATAAAACCACAATGTCTTCCTCCAGAAACTCCAACGATAACTTCTGTTACAGGACTCAATTCTTCTTATCCTTGCACAATTCATGTTAGCTGGACAGAAGTTACCGAGGATGTGGATGGTGAAGACCTTTCTTCGGAATGCGGCATCAGTGATTACATTGTTACTTATGCAAATACAGCTGAAACAAAATTTTATACAGCTTACCCAGGGACGGCTACCAGTTGTGAGCTCGATATCAGTTCTATATTAAGAGATCCCAACCATCAAACCTACTATATAAGTGTGGTAGCTGTTAATTGCAGTGGCTTGAGCGCATATCCTACTGAACAGACTATCAGCGACAGCAGCCCACCGGCCGCTCCTGATTCCACAGGTATTAGCGCTATTGCCGAGGGACATGCCATCACAGTCAGTTGGACTGACAAACCGGACTGCGATGTTGCAGAATATCATATTTATAGGAGTCCACACGATGCAAGCGGGTTTGAAGAAATAGCCAAAGTTCCCGTTATCGACCCGAGCGTTTCAATGACGTACTCATATAGAGATGAAAATCTCACCTGCAATTCCTACTATTATCGAATCAAGGCTTATGATTATACCTATTGGAGTAGTTATTCCAATCCATCAGTCCAAGAGACCATCGTCGATAGTAATGCTCCCACTGAACCAACGAATTTTTCATTCACCAAGGGGACGAGTAACCTGATTTTTAGCTGGAATTTAGCAAGTGATGATCCTTTTGGTTTCGGTGAAGGTTATGATGATGTCACGGAGTACTCTCTCTGTCCTCTCGGCGGCGGTACTTGTATATCAGTTCCGGCAGGTCAAACCAGCATAAACTTCGATGCAAATAGTAGTATGTTCACCTATAGCGATTTCAGTATTCAATCTGTGGATATCTGTGGCAATCTGAGCAGCGCAGTTACCCAGCCAACAGAGTGCCAGGATACAGTAATTGTGTCTCTCAGTTATTCGTGCCCCAGCGGATCTTCCTGCGATTGGTCTGAAACCATAGATATTTATGTTACAGCCTCCTCATCAAATACGCTTATTCAAGGGGAACTAAATTTTGACAATGGGTCCTGGATACCATTAGAAGGAACATCCGGCTGGAATTATTCTCTGAACGCCAGCGCTCTCGGTGTGGGAACTCATATTATAACCGCAAGGGTAAAAGATAGTGCTGACTGTATCGGAACAGCTTTATTACTTGTTGAAGTGTACGATTCTGCAGGAAATGATGTCACCCCTCCTGTTTTCGGTGATATTATCCAGGATCCGGAAACCAGTCCTATTCCTGCAGACCAAAATGTTTCAGTTTGCGTGGCCGTTACTGATGATTCAGGTATTTTTTCAGTTATTTTAACTACTGATTTTGAAGAGATCACCATGGCAGTTACCGATCCGAATCAGGCAAATTGGTACTGCGGCACCATTCCTCCTCACAATGGGAGCACCATATACTATGACATTACGGCAACAGACAACACTTCGAATCAAAATCAGACGACCATAAGCTCAGGTTATGCACAATATGACAGTCTTTGATTTGTGAAACTATAGAATTTAATGCATAGTCTTTAGCACGAAACGAAATGAAATGAAAAAGGATACGCTCTCAATGGTAAAAACCCTATTCGCCATTTATAACAATACACAGGGAATAGCTTTATTTTCAGTCATGGCGCTGATGACTCTTTTTTTTCTCGTGGGGACGGCATCTTTACTCAACACCGCTACGGAATGTAAGATCAGCAAAAATCATAAGCGTAGCGTCCATGCCTTTTATGATTGTGAAGCCGGCATAGCCGAGGCTATAGCTCAGATTAAAAATGACACCATAAATCTCAGCCAGGATGAAGACCCTAATTGGCAAACCGCGGATAGCGAGCTATTTCGATATCAATATTATGCTACCTATGATCCAGATACCAAAATATATACCATAACCTCTGAGGGAAAAGATCTCACTCAAACGGCTAACCGTCGTATTATTGCCGAAGTGAGGCGTATTTTTGCTGCCGGTGATATAAAATCACCGGTATATTGCGGGTCAGGGAAAAACAAGGGTCACCCGAATGCCATTTATGGAGATTCCAATTGCCCTAGCTGGGCAAGTGATGGTGATCCCAATAACGACAGCAGTGTTGCCTGTATTAGCACACCAAATTCCTATGAAAGTGATAAAAAACCCCTTGATTTAGACTTAGGTCAACTATACACTTCTGCCCCCAATCCAGTGGAATACGAAGCAGCCGAGTTGAATCTGGCTGATATGGCCAATTATTTTAAAGATCTTCCCCCGGATCGAACCAGCATTCCCGTATCCACAACTGAAAATATTGGATCTCCCACGGATACACAGGTAGTTTACATTAACGGCAACCAAACCATAGCCGGCCACTTAACCGGTTATGGCATATTGGTAGTGACCGGAGATCTGCATATTTCGGGACAAATTGATTGGAACGGCGTTATTATTGTATTAGGAAATAATGTTATCCAAACAGGAGGAGGGACCAGCGGAATGCAGGTTACCGGCGCCCTTTTAACCCCAAATCATTTTGAAATCAGAGGAAATTCAGACGTCCAATGGTGTGGTGATGCGGTAAGAAAAGTAATGGATGATGCTGGAGACCCTCTGACTATTATAAGTTGGAAGGAAGATTAAGCCGACTTTTCACGATTGCCCTATAATTGCGCCATAAATTTATGTATTTTTCTCCAAAATTTCCGAATTAAGCATCTTTTCCATACCGATAAAAGGATAGCGAATGGGTATACATTTATAGGAGGAATCTTTATTTTTTTTATGCGGCTTGCGTGCCGATCACTAATTCGCAATTTATAATTTGTAATTACTAATTTTAATGCAAAGGGACACCCAAGGAAAATTCTTAAAAATGATTAATGTTAAAGGTAATCAATCAGCCTTCAGCTTAATTGAACTTGCTATCATCCTGGCCATTATAGGAATTTTAGCTGTCATAGCCATCCCGAATATTATGGAAATGTCACCCCGCATCCGATTAAATAATGCAGCCCAGGGAATCGCAACCGATCTTCAGTTTGCACGAATACGCTCTATAACTATCGGAAAAGAATGCCGGCTCAATTTTAATGTTTCTGAAGAACGTTATACTATTGAGGAAGGTAACAGATCAAGTGGATCAACATCCTGGACTACAATAGCTGACCAGGAAGAAAGAAAATTTAATGATAGTTCAAACATTTATTATCACAAACATATTGATATTCAAAGCGTAAGCCAAAATCCCATTTTTACCCCAAAGGGGCTCTCTTCAACAACAACGGTAATACAAATCCAAAATGATAGAGGAAATAGAAAAAACATTTTAGTCAATATTGCCGGCAGGATAAAAATTTCCCATGAATAAAATAAAAAACATTTTGCTAAATAAAAACGATCATATCTTATCGCAAAAAGGATTTACTATTATAGAAATATTCATTGCTCTTACCTTTTTAGCTATCACCCTTTTGGCCACTGCTAATACCAATATTAATTTAGCCAGAAATGGAGCTCTTGCCCGCAAAAGGACTACAGCTTGCAATTTATGCCAGGCAAAAATAGAATCCTTAAAATCCCTCGGTTATGATGCTCTGGCCAGCAGCCAGGAAAGCAACCTCGACGATAGAGGACTTTCAGGGGGATCATTCAGTCGAACGGTAACAGTGAGTAACGGATCAATAACCTCTACCAAATTATTGACCGTGACGGTCAGTTGGGCGGATTTTTTGAGAAATCATACCGTTTCGCTAGCAACATTAATTACCCGTCAATAAAAGAATAAATCAGGTTAAAGGGGGAGCCCTATGTTCTGCAAAAAAGAGGGGTTCACTTTTATAGAACTTATGATCACTATGGTTATCTTTATACTTACCCTCTTATTTGCCTTCAAGGCTATTGTCTCCCAGAAAAAAACCCTTACCGTTGAGCAGAAACTTACCGAAATGTCACAAACCGCACGTGCTTCTCTAGACATTTTGCTTAGAGAATTCCGCATGGCAGGCTACAAAACCCTTGAAGCTGATTTTCTTAATTCGCTTTCCGATTGGATATCCTCAGAATACCTCCCTACATCTCCTAGTAGCCCTAACCTCTCCTCGGCAGCCTGCCCTATTATTACCTCTGGTGATGGAACCGAGCCCGATATGATTACCTTTTTTAGTGCTGATCCTCAGGCATGTGCCCTTTCCATCAATGCGAGCAGTGGTGACACCATTATTACCCTGGACCCCAATAGCCCAGGGTTTACAGGAAATACAAAATTCAGGATAAATGACATTATTCGTATAGGTGATCACACGGAATTTGCCAAGGTTATTGGTATCAGT
>JAFGGQ010000156.1 GCA_016930435.1 bacterium | reverse complement strand
TAACAGTAAACGGCCCTCCTGGGACCAATATTTTATGCAAATGGCATTTTTAGTGGCCTCCCGTTCAACCTGCAAGCGCCGCAAGGTAGGAGCAGTGATGGTTCGTAATAATCGTATTCTTACCACGGGTTACAACGGAGCGCCGACCGGGATGGACCATTGTTTGGAAATTGGCTGTTTGAGGGATGAGCTTGGAATTCCTTCGGGTGAACATCATGAGTTATGCCGGGGTCTGCATGCCGAGCAAAACGCAATAATCCAGGCAGCCTTGTTTGGTATTAGTCTGGAAAACAGCATTCTATATTGCACTAATCAGCCTTGCGTGATCTGCACCAAGATGCTTATAAATGCCCGTATTAAGGAAATTTATCTGGCAGATTATTACCCCGATGAATTGAGTTCATTGTTATTAAAGGAAAGTAAAATTAAGATACACAAGATAGAACATGAGCAAATCTGATTTAAACCGGCCCTCCTGGAACGAATATTTTATGCGGGTAACGGATTTTGTCTCCAACCGCTCCACCTGCCTGAAGGAAAAACAGGGGGCGATCCTGGTCCGTGAACGGCGAATCCTGACCACCGGATACAATGGGGCACCAGCCGGGATAGATAGCTGTCTGGAAGTGGGATGCCTTCGGGACCAAAGGGGCCTTCACGGTGATGAAAAACAGGAGATCTGCAGGGGACTTCACGCTATTCAGAACGCTATCATTCAAGCAGCTATTTTCGGTGTCAGTACCCAAAATTCCATTCTTTATTCTACAAGGTTTCCCTGCATCATCTGTTTGAAGATGCTTATAAACTCGGGGATTAAGGAAATTTACATAAATGGAATGCCTTCTTTCCCTCAACTGGACAGCATATCAACTAATCTGACCAGGGATATGCTGGAAAAAACCAAGATCAAGTTGGAATTCATAACGATAGCCAAGGAGTAAAGGATGAAATGCCCTTATTGTGGTTTTGACGGAGATAAAGTTGTTGATTCCCGCAGCGTGAAGGATGGCAGGGCAGTCCGGCGGCGTAGGGAGTGTTCCCAGTGCGAAAAGAGATATACCACCTATGAATACATTCAGGACTTTGACCTCATCGTTATAAAGGTCGATGGCCGCAGGGAGCCCTATGAACGACAGAAACTACTACAGGGAATAACCATTGCTTGTCGAAAGCGGCCGGTATCCGCTAAAAAAATAGAAGCCATAGTGGATGAAGTGGAAAACCAGCTGATGAATCTCTCACGCGGTGAGATCGAAAGCAAGTACATTGGTGGCCTGGTGATGGAAGCCCTTCGAGGGATAGACGAAGTCGCTTATGTGCGTTTTGCTTCTGTTTACAAGAAGTTTAAAGATGTTAATGAGTTCTGGAATATGCTCAAGGAGCTATTGGGAAAGGAAGAGCCAGAAAATTTAAAATAATATGGAGATTAAATGAAAATCGAGACTTCGCGGCTGAATAGTATTTTTGCGAATTTCAAGAAACAAAAAGTGATAGTGCTGGGTGACTCCATGCTGGACGAATATATCTGGGGGGTAGTGGAGCGGATATCACCCGAAGCGCCAGTGCCGGTGGTGGATGTTCAGACCACTTCCCTGCGGCTGGGTGGAGCTGCCAATGTGGCCTGGAACCTGAAAAAACTCGGCGCAGAACCCATTCTGGTCTCCATCGTGGGGGAAGACCCCACATCGCAACGGTTAATGGAATTATTAAGTCAGGAAAAGATCGCTTCAAAATCCCTGATAACTGATTACAGTCGTCCTACTACGCTTAAAACCCGGATCATCGCCCACCATCAGCAGGTAGTCAGGGTTGACCGGGAAAACCGGGAGGATATCGATTCTCCCATACTTGAAGAGGTACTTGCCGTTTTCCGAACCAACCTCCCCCATGCTGACGGGGTGATCATTTCCGACTATGGAAAAGGGTTGCTCACCCGGGAAATGGTTCAGGAAGTCATTCATTCATGTCGGAAACAACAAAAATTTATTGCGGTGGACCCCAAGGAGAAATACTTTCAGTACTACAAGGGAATTTCGATAATCACGCCCAATGTTCATGAAACGGAGACGGCTTTGAAGACCCGGATCCGCTCGGAAGATGAGCTGGTAGCCGCAGGGGAGAAACTGCTTAAAATGCTGGAAGCAAAAAATGTGTTGATTACCCGGGGCGAAAAGGGAATGTCACTCTTTCAGCAAAATGGCGATTATTATTATTTGCCTACAGTGGCAAAGGAGGTATATGATGTTACCGGAGCCGGGGATACGGTAACTGCCTCCTTGACCCTTGCGGCGATCTCCGGAGCCTCATATTTTGAAGCCGCTTATATCTCCAATCATTCTGCCGGAATAGTAGTAGGTGAGGTAGGTACCGCAGCAGTAACTCTGGATAAATTACTGGCTCATATCGAAGATGATGATTGCAATTCAAACATAAAGAAACCAAAAGAATAAGGGGAGAATAATATGACCCAGAGCAAAATATTGATAAAGGGCGCCAGGATAGTTGATCCTTCCCAGGGTATCAATAGAATTGACAACCTTTTCATTAAAGGCAAAAAAATTGAGAAGATCGGGGGTTCGGGGGGGAAGGATTACGAAGTGATCGATGCTGGGGGCTGTATAGTAACGCCGGGGTTGATCGACGTGCATACCCACTTGCGGGAACCTGGTGGAGAAGATTCTGAAACCATCCTTTCCGGTTCTGCCGCAGCTGTTGCCGGCGGCTTTACTACAATAATGTGTATGCCAAACACTAACCCCCCTATTGACAATGCTGAAGTAGTGAAATTCGTGTTGGATAAAGCCTCCAAAGCCCATTGCAAGGTCTATCCTGTAGCTGCAATCACCAAGAAAATAGAGGGGAAGGAGCTTACCGAGATGGGGGAAATTATTAAGAGCGGCGCGGTAGGCTTCTCGGATGATGGCAAGCCGGTGGTTTCCGGTGAGATTCTGCGCAATGCTCTGGAATATTCCCAGATGTTTGGAGTCCCAATCATCACCCATACTGAAGACCCTGCCCTTGCCCATGACGGGGTAATGCATGAAGGGGATATCTCCACTGAATTAGGACTGGTAGGCATTCCCGATATTAGTGAGACCGCTATGCTCGCCCGGGACCTGATCATTGCCGAATACACCGGTGGAAGACTACACGTCTGTCACCTGAGCGCAGCTTATTCACCTATCCTGATCAAAAACGCCCGGATGCGAGGGGTTCAGGTTACCTGCGAAGTAACCCCCCATCACCTTACATTGACGGATGAGATAGTCAAAGAACTGGACTATGATTCCAATACCAAGGTCAATCCCCCGGTAAGATCCGCAAAGGACAGGATTGCTTTACAGAAAGCATTGGTTAATGATATAATTGATTGTATAGCTACCGATCACGCTCCTCACCCTCCACAGGAAAAGGACAAGGAGTATAACTACGCTCCTTTCGGAATGGTGGGACTTGAGACGGCGGTGGGTTTAGTATTCAGTGAACTGATCCACAAGAAAAAATTGACCCTGGATGCGATGGTTAAGGCGATGTCTGTCAATCCGGCGAGGATTTTTAACCTTCCCGGTGGCACACTGAAACCAGGCAGCCTGGCCGATGTTACCATCATTGATCCGAACAGGGAATGGGTGGTAGAAGCCCGGAATTTCAGATCAAAATCTTCAAATTCTCCATTCCTGAGAAGAAGCCTGAAGGGCAAAACCGTAATGACCATAGTAGAAGGCTCCATAAAATATTCGGATACTTAAGCCCTGAATTATGATATAGCCTTAGTTAATATTCTAATCTTCTTTTTTTTGATATTTCAGGCATTATTTTGATTTTCAACTGCATAATACGGTATAATATAGCCCTTGCTCCCCAAATTTATATTGATATTTAATAATTCAATTGTAGATTAACCGTTTATGAATAGTGAGATTGAAAATCCCCGCTTTTCGGAATTACTCAAAAATCTGGAGGAGGCGGTTTACAGAGGGTTTGTAGATCCTTCAGCCGCAATGGATATCCTGACCGGGGTAGAAAAGAGTATTTTAGATGAGTCAGCCCTAAAGCCTTCCGATTTACAATGCCGCCATTATCTTGATCTTACCCGAAAGCCAGTTTTTCTGCAGGCCCTGGTAAATGAAGATAATCGTAAACGCTGGGCGGAGACTACGTTTCACCTTATCCCGAGATGTAATTTCGACTTGAAGGCGCTCTTTGAACAGCGAATGGCTGAACACCCCGACCGTACTCTATTTATGGAAAGGGCTCGGCAGGATTATGTTTGCTGGAACTACCGTCAGATCTACCACAGACTGCAGGCTTACGCAGCGCTATTGCTTTCGCTGGTTCCGGATCCACCCCGTGTAGCCATTATAGCCGGGAATTCGGTGGACAATGCCTGCTGCGACCTGTCATGTCTCTTGTTTGGAATCTTTGTGACCCCCCTTAATGTGCATTTCAGCCCCCGGATACTCTGTAAAATATTTCAGGAACTGACCATAAATATAGTAATTCTGGATAGCCCCGAGAGCCTGAAAAATGTTCAGGAAGCCTTGAAGGGTATTAGCAGGAAGGTTATTATACTAAGCTTAAACCAGTTTCAGGATACCCCTGATTTCCCAGTGCGTTTGATGGATAAAGAGGTTGCAGGGATTTCCTCTTTTCAGAGGGAGAATCTATTAAAAGAACTGAAGATCGACCTGTTCAAACCGTGCACAGCTCTTTATACCTCCGGATCGACGGGCCTTCCCAAGGGTGTTGTTTATAATCAATATAATCTGCTAACCAAGAGGTTTGCCCGGGCGGCAGCTTTGCCCCGGGTCGGAAATGAAGAGGTAATGCTCTGCTACCTCCCGCTTTTTCATACCTTCGGCAGGTTTCTGGAGCTGTTAGGAACGCTTTTTTGGGGGGGAACGTACGTCTTTGCCGAGAATGCTTCCTGGAATACATTGCTGGTCATGATGAGAAATATTCAACCCTCTGTTCTCATCGGGATACCGCTGAGATGGCAGCAGTTATGGGAACACTGCCAGGATATGATAGAGGGGATAAGTAATCCTTCGGCCCGTGAGCACCTTTTTCGGGAAACTGTTGGTGATAAATTGCATTGGGGGCTTTCCGCCGCCGGATACCTGAATCACCATGTATTCCAGTTCTTCAACGATCTTGGAGTAAACCTCTGCTCGGGTTTTGGAATGACCGAGGCTACCGGAGGCATTACCATGACACCTCCCGGTGAATACCTGCGGGATTCGGTTGGCAAAACCCTCCCCGGTATGAATATACGATTAAATGATACTGGCGAGATGTTGATAAACGGGCCATACGTAGCACGTTATCTGGATGAAATAGACCTGAACCGGGATATTAATTCCGGTGAAGCCGGATACTGGCTGCCGACAGGTGATATTTTTAGGGTTGATCAAAATGGTTATTATGAAATTGTGGACCGGGTAAAGGACATTTATAAGAACAGCAAGGGGCAGACACTTGCTCCACGATCCATAGAAAAAGAATTTCTGGATGTGCCTGGTTTTAAAAGAGCTTTTCTGGTTGGGGATGGCAGGGATTATAACGTCCTTCTGATAATCCCCCAAAATGATGACCCGGTGATCAGGGAATCCCCTTCACCCGAACAAACCATGGAGTATTTTCAAAAGATTATATTTACAGCGAATCAGAACCTTGCGCCTTATGAACGGGTGATAAATTTTGCACTCGCAGAACGAGATTTTGAGCTCGCCCGGAACGAAATCACCCCTAAAGGTTCATATAACCGAAAAGCCATTTTAGAGCATTTTAACCCTGTTATCGAAGAACTTTATAAGAGTGATAAAAATATAATTAAATTTCAGGATCTGATAATAGAGATTCCGCTTTGGGTTTACCGCGATCTGGGAGTACTGAAACAGGACCTTACAGTAGTGCCGGAGGGCATATATAACCGGCGCTCAGGAGAACTTCTTAAGATCGCGTTCAAGAGCTCTTCCTCGGCATTGCAAGTGGGCGATTTGTTTTATCAACTAAATGATTCACGGGTTGATCTGGGATCGTTCATCAAGCAACCCAGGCTCTGGATAGGTAATCCCAATCTCTGGACTTATTTTCAATGTAAACTGGGCTGGGATCATCCGCTGCAGGGGATTTCCCCCAAGGTCAGCTTGCCGGATGCCCTTGGGATGACTAACCGGATCAATGTCCCTCAAAACTGGCCGCTGGTCAAAGATCAGCAGGTAAGCAGGGTTAATCGCTGGTGTACTGATGCTTTATTTTTTTCTCCTGAAAAAGCACTTGCAGCGCTGGATCATCTGGAAGAAGCACTGGGTTTGTACGACATACGGCTCAGAAATGTGATCCGCTATCGTCTGGGTGCGCTGGCTTTCCATTCATGCTTTGAAGTCCGGTGTGCTGCCTATCGTATCCTGCTCCTTGATGAACCGGAGGAGCACTATACCGAGCAATTCCCCGGCTTTATCTATTCCGGTTTGCCCTTCCTTAACCCCGGGAGCATCGCCCAGATTGCCCATGCAAACCTGGACAAACCACGCCTGAGCGCCCTGCAGAAAAGACTGCATAATTACCGCACCAGGCTGAACTGGCCGGTGGGTACCCACACCGTGGATCAGTTCAATACGGTCTTCGAACTGTTAGCGAATTTTGTTCATAATTATCCCGAGTATTTTCCCAAAGTGAGGGGAATGCTCTTAAGTTGGGTAGTTTTCCCAACCCAGCCGGAAATTGAAAATAAAGCCCTGAAGCATTATAGAATGATGCTAAAGGAACAACAAAAATCGTACCTTAAACTGCCAACTGAAAACCTGAATAATTGGGAGCCTAAATTATCATTTCAGGAATCTGTTGAAGAATCCGATAAAAGGCTCCTGATGAAGTTGATTACAAGCACTTCCCTGCTTCCCGAATCACTTAGAAATGCCTTTGATGGTGAACCCTTCGCCCTGGATGATATCCAGAATGAAGGGATCTGGATAGCGCCATATAAACAAAAGGAGAAATGGTCTCAATTTCTCTTAAATATAGACAAAAAGAACGGTAAACATTTTGACCTGCTGCTTACCATATTACAAGACCCCTGCCAGGCAAGAAATACTTTCTACTGGATGGCAGCCATTAATGATTATCCTTTCGGACTGAATATCCTGCCTGCTCTGGGAAGCTATAATCATCATTATTCTGCTTTTACTACGGAATATAAATGGCTGACTGTATGGAAAAGACTGCAGGAATTGAGTTCCAGGAATTTTACTGACGATCAGGAAGCTCTTCGATTCGACCTGAAAACCTTGATAATCAGAGCTATATCAGTAGTATATACGCTTTTGCGGAACTCGAATTTCCGGATCGTTCCGGGTGATCTTTCCCCGCATAATCTCTATATTCCGCCTAATAATTTCCAGGAGGACTGCTGTCTCCTTTCGCTCCTACAATGGGAGGAATACAATGGTCCCTTAAGATTATTAAATTCTATCTACATACAATTTTTTCTTGCGGTGGAAAGCGCTTTTCCTTCTCTTAGGAGATATATGGACTTCTCCTGGCTGCCGGAAGCCCTTTTTGAAAGCCTGACAAAAACAGAAGCAGTCAGTTTTCTGGAGGAACTTCGGGGGGAGCTGCAACTGTCCGGTAATCACTCTTTGCCTAACGATACTCTCATTTTCATCAGGGGGGTACTTGAACGCTACAATGATGGATTTCAGGCCCCTTTACCACTCCAGTCCGCAGTCCAAAGGTACTTACAATGGCTCCAATTCAATCCTCAGGCTTCAGATGAAGCCCGTATCGAGATTATCAATGAATTATACGCAATATACAGACTCCGGCGCTTTGGGGTTATCAGCCGCTACTATTTTTATCGCTATACTTATTTCCGGGAAGCAGGTTATGAGACCAGGCGCAGGTTTGATCTTCTGCTCCAACAAATGGCATTATACCCCGGTAAAGAAGCTACCCGATTCCAGGAACTCTCTGATTTGCAGGAATATCTTTCCGGAGAAGGTGAACTTGCCGCATTTAGCGACATGGCTTTTCCCAGCGGTAAAGTATCCTCTCCAATTAAGGTGGTAAACCTTGCTCAAAGGGGAGAAGACGGACTTGTGGTTACCACACAGATTTCCGATAAGAAAGGAGGGTCTTACTACGTTCGCGAACCACTGGAGGCATCTGAAGTCGGCCGTTTGTACCGGATGATGCTGAAATCAGGATTGCCAAGGACTATATCATCCTCAAACCACTACCTTGTCGTACTGGACAAACAGGATATTGTCCTGGGAGGATTATCCTATAAAATTCTGGAAACAAATATAATAGACCTTGATGGTCTAATTATTACTGGGTCTTTAAGACACAGGGGAATTGCCGGTGCATTGCTCGAGGACTTCTGTAATCGGATGAAAACCCTGAATTTCAAGGCGGTTAAAACCCAGTTCATGCTTATCGATTTTTATCTGCCGCATGGGTTTGGTGTGGATCAACGGTATGGCGGACTGATCAGGTTCTTGAACAGTTAATCCATAGCGCCATATTATGCGACTGATCTGTATATGAAACATTATACCTTAAATGAGGAATGTGAAGTATGATATCTATTTTTATTGATTAAGGTTTTTACAAGATTTTAGTGACGTTTTTCCAGTCATCCAACCATCCATTCATCCAGTGGCAGTTATGGTAAATTTCAAATAATACCATGCAACTAAATTGCATATGAACCTTTTTTCCGCTCTGGGCACTCCTTCGAAACCAGAGAAATTTTTCTCTCGTTTAAGGATATGTTTAAATAGGAATAGAAGGGCGTTAAAGTGCTGGTTTTGAGTAGAAGCGGCAACTTTTTTATTAACTGCTAAATGTGTTAGATATGCTTTTACTTCCTCAGTGCTTATAGAATCAGGATGTTGATGCCTGGTGAAATACTGGAACTTTCGGAGACAGGCAGCATACGTTTTATAAGTTCTGGGGAAATAATGCCACATTTCTATTATTAAATATAGTTAGATTTATGACATAACAGTTAGTTTTTACTTGACTGTCAACAACAATGTTTTAGATTTTGGATATTATACAGAAAACAATAGAATTACTTGTTCCGGCGTCGCTTCGCGCCGCTGGAATGGGCGCCGTGCGTCCGCCCAAATTGTCCCTTTGCGCTACACGCGCAGGAACAAACCGGTTGCGCCTTTCGGCTTCGAGTCTAAGCAAAGCTTGTTCCCGGCTCTGCAGGTGACCCGGTGCCCATTATAGGATAAAAGAAAATTAATAATGAAGAAAAAAACAAGATTATCGGAGAATGCTTAAAGGCAATAGCTTATGGGCCATTTATAAAGGATAAAAATTCGGAAAATCCATATTGGGAAGTGCCCTTAGTGATAGGTGTTTCTATAGAAAAACTTCAATAATAGCAGACCTATGGCCCAATATAAAATATGATCAAGAAATAAAAATCGTTATAATAAACTGCATAAACAATCTACTGGGATACCCCAATGATATTAATGGTACAATATGGAATAATTATATATCCATAAGTACAGAAGAATTACACAGAGCGGCAAAGGAATTGGTTGAGAAGGCATATGCTATGGCAACTATAAAGGTTAAAGGCAAAGAGATCACTGTATTTAAGCAGGATAAGGAAGACTACATCTGCATTACAGATATCGCACGATATAAGAATCCGGAAAGAACTGACGATCTTATCAGAAACTGGTTAAGAAACCGCAATACCATTGAATTTTTAGGGGTTTGGGAACATTTAAACAATCCTGATTTTAAACCCGTGGAATTCGACGGGTTTAGAAAACAAGCCGGTCTTAACAGCTTTACCCTGACCCCAAAACAATGGATCACATCGACAAACGCCATTGGGCTGATCTCGAAAGCCGGAAGATACGGCGGAACATACGCCCATAAGGATATTGCTTTTGAATTTGCTTCATGGATATCCGTAGAGTTCAAATTGTACCTGATTAAAGAATTTCAAAGACTTAAAAATGAAGAGCAAAAATTACTTGGTTGGGATATAAAAAGGAATCTTGCTAAGATAAATTACCGTATTCATACTGACGCCATCAAAGAAAATCTAATCC
The DNA here is from genome assembly GCA_016930435.1 of bacterium. Classification (GTDB taxonomy): domain Bacteria; phylum UBP14; class UBA6098; order JAFGQG01; family JAFGQG01; genus JAFGGQ01. The sequence goes on along the minus strand of JAFGGQ010000156.1, from coordinate 3,408 downwards.
CTTTAGAATTATCAAAAACTCAAATCAATCATATCTATGCCTCTGAAGCTGATATCCTAAATATGGCTTTGTTTGGGATGACAGCGCAGGAGTGGCGCAGTAAAAATCCTGACAAAAAAGGAAATATCAGAGATTATGCCAATATATCACAGCTGATATGTTTATCTAACTTGGAAAATCTAAACGCCTTGTTTATCTCTGAAGGTATTTCTCAAGAAAAACGGTTGGTAAAATTAAATAAAATTGCGATCCAGCAGATGAAGCTATTAATAGACGAGTTCGCAGTTAAACGCATGGAGCAAAAATAAAGACCTATAACAAGGCAATCCACCTGACCTTTTCCGCGGCTCAAGCTGCTCCAAAGGCAGGTGATTTTCAATGTTAGCCCAATGGAGTAAGAATGAGCGAAACCGTATTCACAAAAGTCGATTATGACCTTGGCTCATTAGTCAAATATATTGGTCTTGGTGAGATAGGATTGCCTGACATCCAGCGGCCATTTGTCTGGAAGAATGCAAAGGTGCGGGATCTATTTGATTCCATGTATAGAGGCTATCCCGTGGGTTATCTGCTTTTCTGGCAAAACGCCTTAACCGACTCTGCTCGAACCATTGGTATCGATAGCAAACAAAAACCCCCACGGCTTGTTATCGTGGACGGCCAGCAGCGCCTTACTTCTCTTTATGCAGTTGTTAAGAACATTCCCGTGTTGCGCGAGAATTTCGAAAGCGAACAAATACATATTGCATTTAATCCACTGGAAGAAAGATTTGAGGTGGCGGATGCCGCTATTCGTCGGGACAAATCTTTTATCCCGTCTATTTCCTTGCTCTGGAATGATAAAACTGATCTTTTTGAGGTGGTTGAAAACTATCTTGATGGTCTAAGTTCATCCCGTGAAGTCAGCACTGAAGAGAGCAAGGCTATCAAGAAATCGATAAGTAAACTTCAGGGGTTATTGAGTTTTCCATTCACTGCCCTCGAATTGGCATCGGATATTGATGAGGAGGCCGTTTCAGATGTTTTTGTGCGAATCAATAGCAAGGGAACTCCGCTAAATCAAGCCGACTTTATTCTAACCTTAATGTCGGTTTTTTGGGACGAGGGGCGCGCCACACTAGAGCAATTCTGTCGCGAATCTCGCAAGCCATCAAAAAGCGAGGCCTCACCGTTTAATCACTTTATTGAACCGTCTCCAGATCAGTTGTTGAGAGTCGGCGTCGGCCTGGCATTTAAGCGTGCCAGGTTGAAATACGTCTACTCGATTTTGCGCGGCAAAGATTTGGAAACAGAAAAGTTTAGTGATGAGCGCCGGGAGCAGCAATTTAAATTGCTCAAGGATGCACAGCAACGGACACTAAACCTGCAATATTGGCATGACTTCATGAATTGTATTCGCCAAGCCGGTTTCCGCAGTGGCAAAATGATCAGCTCGCAAAACAACCTTTTATTTTCTTACATTCTTTACCTGATTGGTCGCACCGAGTACAATGTGCCCGAGTTCGACCTTCGGCGTGTGATTGCTCGCTGGTTTTTTATGTCTGCTGTTACCGGTCGTTTTACTGGTTCGCCAGAATCAGCAATGGAATTTGATTTGGCCCGTTTACGGGACGTGGAAACCTCTGATGAATTTGTGAGGACCCTTAGCCATATTTGTGACATCACCCTTACTAATGATTTTTGGGCCGTATCGTTACCAAATGACTTGGCCACATCTTCTCCGCGAAGCCCATCTTTATTCGCGTATCATGCAGCGCTGGTGCTTTTGGATGCAAAAGCACTTTTCTCCAAGATCAAGGTGGCAGATTTGCTTGACCCATCAATGCATGCAAACCGCGCCGCCGTGGAACGGCATCATCTATTCCCCAAAGGCTTCCTTAGTAAACAAAAGATTACAGGCATCCGGGATACCAATCAGATTGCCAACTACGCCTTGGTGGAATGGGGTGATAATGCAAATATCTCCGATCAAGCACCTGCAGATTACTTGCCCAATATGAAAGCAAGGTTCAACAAAATGGAGCTTGAGCGGATGTATCGATTACATGCGCTCCCTCCAAACTGGGAGCACCTTGATTACCGTGACTTTCTGGAGAAACGGCGTGAGCTTATGGCACAGGTGATCGCAGAAGGTTACTCTACTCTTGTTGCTGAAAGAATCGGAGAAGATTTGGAGGAGGCGGAGATTGATCTGTCAAAATTAGTTTTAAATGGCGAATCAGAGGCGGTCGAGTTTAAGTCTACCCTGCGTACGAATCTACATACCGGTGACAAAGACGGTCGCATGGAGTTGGCAGTACTCAAGACTCTGTCAGGTTTTTTAAACACAAATGGTGGCATGTTGGTTATAGGGCTTTCGGATGATGGCACTCCAGTTGGGATACAAGCAGATGATTTTACCAATGAAGACAAGATGAGCCTGCATCTGGTGAATATCGTTAAATCTCGTATGGGCGTCCAAGCTATGACCAGCCTACACGCTCATTTCGATGATCATGATGACTGCCGGGTTATGGTTATAAAATGTCGAAAATCTCCAACGCCGATATTTCTCAAAGACGGCAATATCGAACGGTTTTATATACGCACAGGGCCTTCTACCACAGAGCTAAGTGCAAGTCAGACGCAGGAATATATCAAACAGCGGTTTATGGGCTAACAAATCGCTGCACTGGATTTTTACTCCGTTGCGCTACACGCGCAGAGACAAACCGGTTGCACCTTTCGGCTTCGAGTCCAAGCAAAGCTTGTTCCCGGCTCTGCAGCTGACCCGGCGCCCATTAGAAAGACAGAGATAATTTTTTCTTTTCTATAAATGGAATATCATTTATATTAACATACTATGAAAACTTCTCACAAAATAATAATCGGTGATTCCAGGCAAATGGAATCTGTTAAAGACAATGCGGTAAACCTTGTTGTCACTTCTCCTCCTTATTGGCAACTTAAAGATTATGGAGATGGAAATCAGATTGGTTTCAATGATAGCTATGAAGAATACATTAATAATCTAAACCTGGTTTGGAAAGAGTGTTACCGTGTTCTTGGGAATGGTTGCAGGCTTTGTGTAAATATCGGAGATCAATTTGCACGTTCTGTTTATTATGGAAGATATAAAGTAATTCCAATTCGAACTGAGATTATTAAATTTTGTGAGGTAATTGGCTTTGATTATATGGGGGCAATAATATGGCAGAAAGTAACAACCTGCAACACTACAGGTGGTGCAACAATAATGGGCTCTTATCCTTATCCAAGAAATGGGATAATAAAGATTGATTATGAATTCATTTTGATTTTCAAGAAAAGAGGAAAAACACGTTCGGTGCCGAAAGATATAAAAGAAGCTTCAAGACTATCGAAAGAAGAATGGAATGAATACTTTTATGGGCATTGGAATTTTTCAGG
>JAFGGQ010000155.1 GCA_016930435.1 bacterium | reverse complement strand
GTCGTCCTTTTTAATGTAGCCATGACTGCATTCATAAATATTGTCGGTAGCCCAGTTAAAAGGCCAGAATTGACCACGGTGAGTATGTCCGGAAACCTGCAGAAAGACTTTGTTGCGGCTGGCTTCCTCCAGATGCAGGGGTTGATGATCCATAACTACCGAAGGAAGGAGGGTATCCTGCTGAGCCGTCAAAGATTCCAGACTTGCCCGGTTTTTCCCTGAATAGCGTGAAAAAGAAGGATCATCACGCCCGATCAAATAAAAATAGTCATGAATGGTGAGCCCTTCATCCCTAAGTACGCGGATGTTGTGATCGGTAAGGTATTGGATGGCCTGTTCAATGCCACCGATGTATTCATGATTACCCGGGCAGGCATAAACCCCTAAAGGAGCGCTTAATTCTTTAAGATAGTCCCCCAGATTATTCTCTGTTACAGCTTTTAGGTCTGAATCCACGATATCCCCGGGAAGGAGGATGATGTTTGGTTTCTGAGCATTAATCAGGTTCACTATCTTTTTGCATCTTTTTCGCCCAACAGTGGTACTCACATGAAGGTCAGAAGCCACAACAATCCTTAATCCAGAGCAGTTCTGGTACTTTTGGGGGAGTAGTATATTGTAATTCTTTACCTTAATATTATGAGCTTTAAGGTGCCCCAGGATCATTGCCAGGCTGATACCGCAAACCCCAACCAAAAGAATTATCAACTTTGTTTTATCGACGTGGTCAAAAAGAAATTTGGGAATGACTGGCAGGAAGAGGTTGACCAAACGGAACAGGTCGATAAAAAGGGCAAAAATCAAAAATAAGAACATTGCGGCGAACCAGAAGGAACCGATCCATACAAGAATATCGTTGAAATATGATATCCAGACATGTTCCAATAGCTTTCCGGCGGGGAATGAAAGGACGATGATCAATATCACGGGCAGATAGATCCATCTGTAAAGGGATCCGGAAGGGAAGCATTGGAATCCCCGAAGGATAAGATAAAAATTTATAATGGCATACAGTATCAAAAAAGTAATTAAAAATCCCAGGAATTTCATGAAGTAGAATCCTTTCGGCAATAAGTAATTTCAAAAATTTAAGAAAAAACAATAAACACTTTAAGCAGATTTTGTCTATAAGAAAATTTTCTTTTACATTACTTTTCCTGGCTAATTATAAGACAACCTGCTCTTTTTCCTCTTATCGAATAACGTGAGATTCAGAATGACGGATACCGAAATGAAATAAGGAATTTTACTAAAGCTATTATACTTAAATCGTTATGTTTGGAAAGTATTCAAATTAGATTTCAGATTCTGAACCAAATATTATCCCAATTTTTTTATTGCAAATCATTCTCTTATGCTATAGCTTATTTTATTATGGTTGAAGTAAAGGGATTGAAGAAGACGTTTTTGACCCCGGAGGGGGAGGAGATCCACGCTGTTGACGGTCTTGATTTTAAGGTCAACCCAGGTGAAATATATGGCTTATTAGGACCCAACGGAGCTGGAAAAACCACTACACTTCGCTTGATCTCTACTGTCCTGGAACCCACCGCTGGCATCGCCCTGGTCAACGGTTTCGATACCATGACCCAACCCCACGAAGTACGAAAGCAAATCGGGTTCCTTTCCGGAAATACCGGATTATATAATCGGCTTACTGCTTTTGAAATGGTTGAATATTTCGGAAAACTCTATGGTTTGGAGGGGGAGAGCTTAACCCGAAAGATCGATTCCCTGTTCGAAATGTTAGATATGACCACCTATCGGGATGTTCACTGTAGTAAGCTGTCATCGGGAACTCGTCAGAAAGTAAACATCGCACGTACCATTATCCATGATCCCCCGGTTCTCGTTTTTGATGAGCCTACAGAAGGTTTGGATGTGATCGTTGCCCACACCCTTCTGGAGTTTATTCGAAAATTAAGAGATGATGGGAAATGCATACTTTTCAGCACTCATATCATGAAGGAAGCGGAAAGTTTGTGCAATAGAATGGGAATAATTTCGCAAGGTAAAATTATAGTTCAGGGAAGTCTGCCTGAGATATTGAAGAGTACAGGGGCAAATGACCTTGAGGAAGTCTTCTTTGCTTTAATACCAAGATACTAACTTTACAAATAAAAACAAGGCGCCTCTCCGGGGATGAAGAGACGCCTTAGGGGGTTTAGAGAGAGAATATGAAGGGCACATCTAACAAACAATATTTATTGATTAGCTTGCTTTCTTAAGAAAGCTGGTATCTCCTTGTCATTTTCCGGAGTAGTAGCAAACTTTGCTTCAATCATCGGATTAAAGATCTCCCTGGACTTTACCGGTACAATTTCCTCCACTTTTTTTTCAGTGTATTCCTCTTCCATTACCGGTTCCTCATTCATGGCAATGTTGGATATGGAGTTTTGTGGCGAAAAAAGGTCCACAACCTTGGGAGCCCGGGGTTGATAGTATTGTTTTTTTTGCTTCTTTTCAAACCCGGCTGAAATCACAGTAATCCTCATCTCATCGCCGGCGTTTGGATCAACAACAGAGCCGAAAATGATATTAGCGTCGTCCCCGGCCACTTCTGAGATCAGGGATGCGGCATTGTCAACTTCCCTCAAGGTACACTGTGTTCCGCAGGTGATGTTGATGAGCACACCCTTGGCTCCTTCAATGGAAATCCCTTCCAGCAGGGGCGAGGATATAGCTAACCGAGCTGCTTCGGTAGCTCTGTTCTCTCCGGAGGCAATGCCCGTACCCATCAGAGCGTCACCGCCCATATCGTGCAATACTGCTTTGACATCCGCAAAATCAAGGTTGATCAGACCCGGTATAGTGATCAGGTCAGATATCCCCCGGGTTGCGTGAAGGAGTATCTCGTCGGCAATCTGGAATGCTTCAACCAGTGTGGTGTTCTCATTGGTGATGGAGAGCAAGCGTTGGTTTGGTATGACGATCAGGGTATCAACATAGTTTTTTAGTTCCTGCAGTCCCTTATCGGCTGACTTTTTGCGCTTACCCCTTTCGAAATCGAAGGGCTTGGTGACCACGGCAACGGTCAGGCATCCTGCTTCTTTGGCGAGTTCCCCGATAACCGGCGCTGCACCGGTTCCAGTTCCTCCGCCCATTCCTGCAGTAATGAAGACCATATCCGTATTCTGCAGTATCTCAGCGATGGTCTCCCTGTCTTCCTCCATTGCTTTGGTACCAATGGAAGGGTCGCCGCCTGCCCCCAGGCCGCGCGTGCAACGCGCCCCGATCTGAATCTTCTGGGTCGCTGAATTGCGCATCAAAGCCTGCAAATCTGTGTTCACCGCAATAAACTCCACATCTTTCAAGCCCTCCGCAATCATTCGATCAATAGCGTTACCTCCAGCACCCCCCACACCAATAACCTTTAAACGAGCGACACTCGACATATTGGTGTCCTTGTCCAGTTCAAAAACCACAACACACCTCCTTATTATATTGTTTTACTTTAATCTTTTTTACCACTTTTATAACCTCCTCAATAACCAGCGCCTTATGCCGGACCAGAAACGTTCCCATGCGCTCTCCTCAAAAATATGGCTTAACTCAAATTCGGATTTCTTGCGAAGATTATATTTCACTGCGCCAATGACAGAAGCATAGGTCGGAGAATTAACAAGTTCAACATTCTCACCGAAAATCTTGGGTAAACCTATGCGGAGTTGTATCCCGAATACTTGCCGGGCTAAGTTTAATATCCCCTTAAGTTGAGCGGTACCACCGGTAAAAACGATTCCTCCGGCAAGCTGATTGGGCTTGGTAAACCGCTCTATTTGCTCCTTTACCATCACCAGGATCTCCTCCACCCGGGCTTCTATGATCCGGGTCAGAAACTTGGCGGATATCTGCTTCTCTTCCCGGCCGCCAAGCCCCGGAACCTTTACCATAACCTCATCCTGCACCAGCGATTGAAAAGCACAGCCCTCCTTAAGTTTCAGCTGCTCAGCTTGCTTGAAGGCTATCTGAAGGCCAATACTGATATCCTTGGTAATGCTGTCACCAGCATACTTGATAACCCCATGATGTCGAACCTTTCCGTTTTGATAGATACAAATGCCCGTAGTACCTGAACCAATCTCCACAAGGGCTACACCAACTTCCTTTTCCTCAGGAGTTAATACCGCCTCGGCAGCGCATACTGCGCTTGCATAAATATTCTGGATGCTCATGCCCACACGCTCCACCGCCTTGCGGGTATTCTCCAACTTGTTGAGATCCGCAGTGATCAGGGTTACATTCGCCTCCATTCGCATACCACTCATGCCTACCGGGTCTAATATACCCTCCTCGCCATCAACGGTTATATTATGGACTATAGAGTCCACGATCCGGGTGTCCGCCGGCAATACGATGGCTTCAGAAGCCCGTTTCACCCTGGCAACATCGGTTATAGTGATATGATCCTGATTCTTCGGAATAGTGATTACTCCCTTGGAGTTTACCGATTTAAGATGTTCACCGTTAACGCAGGTGATAATATTCTTAAGCTTCTTATTGGCAATCTTCTGGGCATCCTGAGCCGCTGCCAAAATCCCCTTTTCGGCTTTCTCCGGATTTACAACAACCCCATTTATAATGCCCTCCGAAGGGGCTTCGCCAAAACCCAGCAACTCTAATTCGCCATCTCCACCTTCTTCAACGACGACAAAGACAGTTTTGCTTGATCCTAAATCCAAGCTGCCAATTATTTCACCCATATTGATCACCTCTTTTATATGTAAACCATTAAAATTTCCGGTTATAAGTCAAAACGGCGCAATGGTCGTACGATAAGTTTATACGCCTTACAAGTTCACGTTCCGATTTCAAATTGTTGAGAACCAACATCAAATTCTCGATCTTCTCCTGATATGAGCCGGAGCCCAGACAAACCTCCAATCCATCGCTCATCAGGTATATCTTTAAGCTTTCAGGGGTGGAGACATCGATTTCCGATATCATATCTATTGCCGAGCTCCTTTCCTGCCTTAAAGCCGCCAGGAAGGCCATACCCACTGCTAAATTCTCGGATTGCAAAGGCTGATAAGGGATCAGATCGGTTCCCGGGTCTATACCGCTAATCACCGGGAGATTTGGAATCAGATTGGGCTGCTCCATAGGAATAGGCTCACAATCCTCGGTCAGACCGTAAATCTCCTGGAAATTGAGAAGTACTGCGGGTTGCTTCTCTTTGATATACACCACCAAAAGATCCGGATAATGACGCTTTAAACGAACATGTTTTATCCGCGGGATCTCCATTATCAACGATTCATAATAACTTCTGTGAATAAAAAAGATGTTTTCCCTGAGCAATGGTATCTTCACCAGTATCTCATGGTCGGTTATCATGTTATTTCCCACGATTTGTATTTCTGAAATAGAAAACCTGGGTGAAAGGGTGAGGTATATTCCAGCCCCTATAATGCTTACCAATATAACAAGTGGTATTACTATTAGACCTATTTTTAAAGATTTACCTTTCATGAGCCTTTAAAAAACCCCCAGTTTAATGATCTCTGTTTCCAGTTTAATGCTATGTTCTTTCCAGGCTTTTTCCTGGATCAGTTCGATCAACTGAAGTACTTCCTCCGCACGCGCATTGCCGGTATTGATGATGAAATTAGCATGTTTGGTCGAAATTTGAGCGCCCCCTATGCAGGTGCCCTTAAACCCCATCTTGTCGATCAGTTCACCAGCACTTATGTTTTCAGGGTTTTTAAAGACACAGCCTGCGCTGGGGTATTCCAATGGCTGAGTCCCTCTGCGGTATGCCTGAACCTCGGAGACCAATTTACCCATTTCATCCGGATCCGCTTCTTTAAATTCCAGCTCCGCTTCAGTAAAAACAGTTATTAAAATAGGATGGAATACACGGTAATCCCAATCCCCAGCATGAGGATGGTATTTAACTTTGGTCCCATCCGATTTGTAGCCAACGATGCTCTGGACTAACTGGGAGAAACTGAATTCCCAGGCACCCGCATTCATCTTTATTGCCCCTCCTACAGTTCCCGGTATTCCCCATGAGTATTCCAATCCGCTCAAGGACTCGGCTAAGCTCCTGCTCAAAAGATCGCTTAACATGGTCAAAGCACCCACCCTCAAACGGTTTTCTTCCACATCAATAAAATCAAATTCCTTTCCCAGTTTGATCACTACACCATTATAACCCCTGTCCGAGACCAGTAAGTTTGTTCCTGCACCCAATACAAAGAATGATTGAGAATGCTCCTCCAAAAATTCCAGCAGCTTTTTTAATTCAAGATCGTCTTGCGGAATAGTCAATGCCTTAACGCACCCGCCTATCTTGAAATATGTGTATGGGGCTATCACCTCATTGAATTTTGTATTCTTGACAATCTTACTAATATTTGATATAACATTTCTCATTGTATTAAAGCTCGAAAGTTAAGTTATGATTCTCCTGATCTTCTTTGGACTTTGCAAGGACTTCCAGGAGTTGCTCTCCGATCTTATAGATGTTGCCGGCTCCCATGGTAACAACCATATCACCTTCTTTCAGGATTGGAATTATTTTATCCAGCACATTATCCTTATTTTCTACGTATAGTGCGTTTCGGTGCCCGAAGTTTTTTGCTGCCCCGACGATCAAGCTGCCGTTCACGCCTTCGATGGGGTCTTCACGTGACGGGTAAACATCAGTAACCACCGCAATATCGGCGTAGAGCAGGGCCTTGCCGAATTCCTGATGAAAGGCCTGGGTTCGTGAATAGAGATGAGGCTGGAAGATGACCACTACTCTGCGGTTATATCCCAATTTCGTCGCTTGCAGTGTGGCTTTCACTTCGGTAGGGTGGTGCGCAAAGTCATCAACTACCATAATGCCGGCCGCTTCGCCTTTGATCTGAAAGCGCCGATAGACCCCTGAAAATTCAGCCAGGGCCTGTTTGATAAGTTCGAAGGGGATGCCCAGTTCCAATCCGGTAGCGATGGCTGCCAGGGAATTTTTCACATTGTGCAGTCCAAGCAGTCGTATGAACACCGGCCCCAGGTTTTTACCCCTGGCTTCAACCTCGAAAGTGCTGCTGTTACCCTCAAAACTGATCCTGGTTGCCCTCAGATCCGCCTGCGTTGATAATCCATAGGTGATTATCCTGCGGTCGATCTCCGGAATGATCTCCTGAAGATTCGCCTCATCAAGGCAAATGATAACTGCTCCAAAAAAGGGTACCTTGTTCATGAATTCAACAAAAGCCTTCTTTAAATCATCCAGATCCGAGTAACACTCCATGTGTTCAGGCTCCAGATTAGTGGTTACGGCAATGGTAGGCGCTAGTTTGAGGAATGAGCGATCGAATTCGTCCGCTTCCACCACAAGATATTCACTGGTTCCTAACCGGGCACTTGATTTCAGGTTCACCACCTTGCCTCCAACGATAATAGTGGGATCCAGGTGCCCCTTCTCCAATATTTCACCGATCAGGGAGGATGTGGTACTTTTTCCGTGAGTCCCCGCAACGGCGATCCCGAATTTCATCCTCATCAGTTCTGCCAGCATCTCTGCCCGTCGGATAATGGGGATATTCTTTTCCGCGGCGGTCAATATTTCGACATTGTCACCCCTCACCGCCGATGAAATTACGACGACATCCACATCCCCCACATTATCTGCCCGGTGGCCCTGATAGATGGTGGCGCCAAGCCTTTCTAAATGCTGAGTTACCGAGTATAAACGCAAGTCTGACCCGGATACCTCGTATCCCATATTCAATAGTATCTCGGCGATACCGGACATTCCGCTGCCGCCAATACCCACAAAATGCAATTTTTTTACCTTTCTAAACATGTTTTCCCGGAGTTTTTTTAGTTTTAGCCAGATTCATCAGGGATTTAATAATGGCCTTACAGGCCCCCGGACTGGAAAGCTCTAAGATCCCCTGCCCCATGGACTCCCTGCGCCCTGGATCATTTATGATGGCATTTATTAAGTACGCTAATTTTTCATCGGTTAGTTCACTGTCCTCAACCAGGATTGCATGTCCCTTATCCGAATAGTACCGAGCATTCCAGTATTGGTGATTGGCCGTTGCGTAAGGATATGGCACCAGTATGGCTGGTAATCCCCAGGCAGCGATCTCCGATAGGGTCAATGCACCAGCACGGCAGACTACCAGGTCCGCAATGCTGAAATAATCATTCATGTTATCAAAAAATGGCCGTGTTACAGAGCGGTTCCGTACCTTACTGCTTATATTCCGGTAAGTACCGTAGTCCAGCTTCCCGGTTTGCCATATAACCTGTATATTTTCTTCTAACAGGCCCCGGGTGAGCGCTCCTGATAAAGCCTGGTTAAGGGACCGGGCGCCCTGACTGCCTCCGGTAACCAGCAAGGTGAAAGCATCGCCGTCGAAATCTAAATCACTCAATATTTGTTTTCGGTCGCGCTCAGGCTCGCGGTGATCAATGGGATTCCCGGTAAACTCGATCCGGTTTTTTCGGTGCAGTTTAAGGGCCGCCTGAGGAAAGCCCAGGTAAATCCTTTGCGCCAGAAGGGATAAAGCCCGGCTCGTCAGTCCGGGTATGCTGTTCTGTTCCTGAATAGCGGTTGGTACCCCCATTAAGAAGGCTCCCAGGATAACTGGTCCGCTTACATAGCCCCCGGTACCGACAACTATATCCGGCTGGAAATTCCGGATAATCGAAAGCGATTGAAAGAGGGCGATTACCATGCTTAACATACTCTTCAGGGTTTTAAATTTAAAGCTCCGGAACAAGGGGTACACTTCAATTACATTTGCTTTAAATCCCTTCTTTTCTATAAGCTCTTTTCCCATTCTATCCTTATCGCAGATAAATATTATGTGGGCTTCCCGATCCTGCTTCCTGATCTCATTGGCCAGGCTAATCGCCGGGACCAGGTGCCCACCGGTTCCCCCGCCAGCGAGTATGTATTTCATTTTCTTCTCTTCGAAATCCCTGGTTGAAAGCATTTTTCAGCTTCTCCCTGAATGGTTTCTTTAATTCATGGTGTATATGAAATCTGTCATATTTTTCAAGCGGAATAGAATCCTCAATGTTGATCTTTAGCTGAGTGGAAATGTTCAATAAAATGCCTATTCCTATTAAGGTAAAGAGCAGTGAGGAGCCTCCATAACTCATAAAGGGCAATGGAATGCCGGTAGTGGGCAGAAGGGCGGTTACCACTCCCACATTAATCACAAAATGCAGGAATATTAATGAGGTTATCCCGGAAGCCAGGAGAAAACCTAATGGATCATTAGCCCTCAGTGCGATCTTGATTCCCCGCCAGGTTAATATCAGAAATCCTAACATCACCGCAAGCGTCCCGATAAACCCGAATTCCTCTCCAATAATGGCCAGTATAAAGTCGGTATGAGCTTCCGGCAGATAAAAGAGCTTTTGTTTGCTTTCCCCTATTCCCAACCCGAATGCAGAGCCGGAACCAAGCGCTATAAGGGCTTGATTGGTCTGATAGGTCTCATTCAGAGGGTCGCCCTCTCCCATGTAGCTTGCCAGACGTTCGTAGCTATGCTCCGAACCGACCAGGAAAACCAGAACGATCAGTCCTTCGATAACGGTTATAGCGAGAATGTGACGGAGGTCAGCGCCGCCGATAATGACCATGAAAAATACGATTATGGATATCCCGATCACTGCGGAGTAATTGGGCTGCTTTATAATAAGTGCAAGAATGATTGCCACCGGCAAAAAGATAGGGAGCAAGCCTTTAGTGAATGATTTGATCCGGTCCTTTACGGCTGATATATAGACTGCCAGGAATATAACAAGGATAAGTTTAATATATTCTGCAGGTTGAAAATCGATATTCATAATGCTGATCCAGCGCTGGGCTCCTTTGACCGCCCCCCGGCCAGCCAGCACGGGGCTCAGGGTAATCGCTAATAGCACTATCCCAAAACCGAGCATATAGGGAATGATTATCTTGTAAGCTTTGTAATCAAGACGATAAGCAAAATACATGCCCACCAAACCGATAAAGACCCGGATTAATGTATTTTTCAGGAAATAATAAGGGTTTCCGATTTCCAGTGAAGCCTTTGCCGAACTGGCACTGAAGATCATGATGATCCCCAATGAAACCAAGGCCAGCGCGGTAATAAGCAGAATATTGTCAGGCTTCCTCTTAAACATGCTCAACAACCTTTTTATTGGCTAAACGTTCAACACTATTCTTAAAATCCTTGCCCCTTTCCTCAAAATTGCGATACATGTCGAAAGATGCACAACCCGGTGAAAGCAATACGATCCGGTCCGGATAAGCCAGTTCATAAGCCATTTCTACAGCTTCTTTCATGCTTCGGGAAAAACGAATAGGAGCAGCCCGGTGAAGAATTTGGGCGATCTTCTCGCTGGCTTCACCAAGAAGGATAATGCTATTAACCCTTTTTTCAATAAGGGGTTTTAAACGGCTGAAATCACCTCCCTTGTCCTGTCCGCCAAGGATCAATACCAGTTTTTCCTTATAGCTCTGTAGCGCATAATAGACCGAATCCACATTGGTAGCTTTGGAATCGTTAATGAACTTGACCTGCCCGATACTCCCGACATTTTCCAGACGATGCTCGATACCCTTGAAATCCTGAATAGTCCTTGCAGCTGATTCAACCTTTACCCCAACAAGGGTGGCAGCGGTCAGAGCGGCAAGTATATTCCAAAGATTGTGGGGACCCTTCAGCCCCGGTTCGTGGATACCCATTACAGCTTCAGGTGAGCCCTCTCCAAGCTGAATGTATATTTTATCATTATCGATAAAAGCCCCCCGGTTCAAACTTCTTAATCTGCTGAAATATATTGTCCGGGGTATTGCTGTTTTTATCCGTGCTTGGATCTCCGGATCATCATAATTCAAAATGAGGTAATCTTCGTTTCCTTGATTCATGAATATGCGTTCTTTAGATGAGTAATAATGCTCCAGATCCTCGTATCGGTTGAGGTGATCCGGAGTGAGGTTCAGAATCATGGCGATCCAGGGATAAAAATTGATGATATTATCCAATTGGAAACTGGAGATTTCCAGGACTACGATGCAATCCGGGGTCGTATTTTGGACAAATGAGGAGAATGGTATTCCGATATTGCCCCCTACAAACGTTTTAATACCGGCATCGGCAAGTATTTTCCCGGTAAGGGCAACGGTCGTACTCTTGCCATTAGAGCCGGTAATGGCGATTATGCGGCCCCGATTGAAATAAAAAGCCGCCTCAAGTTCGGATAGTAACGGGAGATCCGGTCTATGTTTTTTTATCTCTTCGACGATTGGGCTTTTTTGGGGAATCCCGGGACTGATAATTATCAATTCCTGGTCTTGGTACAGGCGTGGAGTATGTCCTCCCACTTCAAAAGGAATGGAAAGTTCATTGAGGATATAGCCGTTTTGTATAACCTCCTCGCTTTTCGAGTAGTCGCTGACAAAAGGATAGGCGCCGGCTTTCAACATTAACCTTGCTGCGGATAAACCGGAACGGGCCAATCCCAGTATCCCCACTTTCTTTCCAGTAAAACTATAATCCTTAGCAATCATATTACCTCAACTTAAGGGTGCTCAGGGCAAATAAGGCGAATAAAAAACCAATTATCCAGAAACGGACCACGATCTGTGATTCATGCCATCCGCAGAGTTCGAAATGATGGTGCAGTGGTGCCATTTTAAAGACCCTTTTACCAAATAGTTTAAAGGAGATTATTTGGATAATAACCGAGAGGGTCTCTATAACAAAAACACCGCCAATGATTAGAAGCACGAATTCCTTTTTCAGGAGGATGGCAATTACACCCAGTGCAGCTCCCAGAGAAAGAGCTCCTGTATCTCCCATAAATATCATAGCAGGATGGGTGTTGAACCAGAGAAATCCCAGTCCGGCGCCTCCCAGGGCCCCGCAAAAAATAGCAAGTTCACCGCTTCCAGGCAAATAGAGTACATTCAAATACTGACTGAAGTCCGCCCGGCCCGAAATATAACTCAAAACCGCAAAAGCAGCGACACTTATGGAAACTAACCCAATGGAAAGCCCGTCCAGACCATCTGTCAGATTAATTGCATTTGATGAAGCTGTGATAACTAACGCGCTGAAAGGTATATAGAATATTCCCATGTTGATCAGAAACTGCTTGAAAAAGAGAACTTCCGTAAATGCCCTTAATTCTTTTGCTGGTGGGAAGATGTAAAGGGCAACCCCGATCAGGAGTCCCAGCCCAATCTGGCTAAGTATCTTATGCCTGGCAAGTACACCTTTGGAAGAGCCCTTGAAATCCTTCTGGTAGTCATCTATGATCCCCATTACTCCCATCCAAAGCGTTGCCAGAATGGTCAACCAGACATACTTGCTGCTCAGGTCGGCCCACAGCAATACAGAAGGAATAAATGAGATCAGGATAATCAGTCCTCCCATAGTAGGAGTGCCCTTCTTTTCCTGATGCCGGTCGGGGACATCCTCTCGAATACGGGAAGTTATCCTTTTTGCTTGAAGCCAACGGATAAGAGGTTTGCCCAGCATAAAGCAGAGAAACAGGGATGTGACCGCAGCACCCGCAATCCGAAAAGTTATATACCGGAAAAGATTGAATAGTATCCATTGGTCCCTTAAAGGATATAGTAAATGGTAAAACACTATTCTTCCTCCTCTTCAATGGCCGGAATGTGCAAAATAGGTTCGTAATGCTGCTTAAACTGGTTCAATTTTATGCCAGGCTGAATCACC
>JAFGGQ010000022.1 GCA_016930435.1 bacterium | reverse complement strand
AAACCCCTTTTTTGTATTATCGGTTAATCTTTATGTTCCTTTATGCTGTGCTTTTACCAGTCCTAAGCTGACTATCAGCAATTGGCAAATGATTATTAATATTGGTCTCTCACATCATACAATCTATTACAGTCGTTATTTCCGCAAATTATATTATTTTTTTCATTTACTTAAATTTTGAATATATAAATATTTCCAACAAAAGCAAGGTTTTTTAAGAGAAATGTGTCTATACTGCATTATTCATTGTAGCTAAGAATTGTTACTTGCAATTTTTAGGTTATAGATAAAAAGTAGTTCTACTGGCTCAATCAATCTGAAGAAGCCGATAATCGGTGGAACCCAACCCAATTTCCCGGGCGTATTCCAGCTGGTATTTCCAGGGGATTTCCGGGCGATAAGCGGCGATTTTATCGTCGTTAAGGCCAGCGATTCCATCAATGATGCTTCCTTCCTGTACATTTGAGCGGTTAAGCAAATCCATTGCTGCCTGGTCTATGGCTACGGGATCGGTAGAACCCAATATGCCAATATCCGGTACGAGTGGGATACTATCGCTTTTCATACAATCACAATCCGGGACAATATTTAGCAGAAATGATATGAATACGGGTGGTCTAGCCATCTGGTCAATGACTGCTTTGCAGGTTTCTACAAGCTTTTCCATGAATACCCTGATATCAGTTTTCCAGATTATTCTCAGGACATGTTCGGGACATGTGGTAATACACTCTGAACAACCGATGCATAGTGAATAATCAAACTGGGCTTTTTGGTTTACAATCCTAACCGCTTTTACCGGGCAGACCTGAGCGCATTCACCGCAGCCGGTGCATTCGCCACCTTTGACAAACTTTGGTTTAGCATCGGCATGCATGCGTTGTTTCTGACTTCGAGAGCCCAGGCCCATGGCAACGTTCTTGATCGCGCCCCCGAATCCGGCTTCCAGATGCCCTTTAAAATGTGAAGCGATAATAAAAAAATCGGTTTGTTTTACAAGACTGGCCATTTTTACAGACTTAAAATTTTTGAAATCTGTAGGGACTTCTATATAATCACGATTACGAATACCATCGGCGATAATCACAGGGGCTTTGACCTCCTGGTACCCAAATCCATG
The DNA here is from genome assembly GCA_016930435.1 of bacterium. Lineage (GTDB taxonomy): Bacteria > UBP14 > UBA6098 > JAFGQG01 > JAFGQG01 > JAFGGQ01. The sequence continues at coordinate 1,866 of JAFGGQ010000022.1, read as the reverse complement.
CCGATAGGCTAATTCCAATGAATCGATGCCATTTTGACGTAATCCGGAATAGAGTACGGTAGTATCGGTAAAAAAGGGCTTTCCCCCCAGATTGCGGACCTTATCGACTATCTCCCGGTAGAAATAAGAGGGGATAAAAGTAGTGTTATTATATTCGCCCCAGTGTACCTTAATCGCGCAAAGGTGGTCTTTTTCGATAGCTTTTAGATCCATCGCCTCCAGCAGTTTACGCACACTCCTATGAGGATCACCGGGCCAGTTATGATCTGCTTTTATAAAGAACACCGGGACCTGATTATTTGTCATCCTTCCTCATTTCCCTTTTAAGCATTTCAAATTCAAGGTCCTCTTTTCGCCTTTTAAAACGGTTAAAATTATTTTCGGTTTTAACTATTCGATGGGCATAGTTCACGAGGTCTTCCAGCTCACCGCCCTGCTCGGCCAGAAAATGCAGAACCCCTTTATTATGATTGAGCTGGTAAACCCGCCAGGTGGCGTAATGATGCATATTTTTAAGAGCCAGTTCGGAATATCGTTCGTACTCCGCCTGGATCTCCTGCTGGACGGATTCCCGGCTCTTGGGCTTGATCAACATGTTTCTAATCCTCCCTGGATATATCCTCATTATCCCTGGAAGCCTGTGAGAGTATCTGCCGTTCACGTGGGGTCAGGCTATCCTCGCCTAACAGCAGGATTTTATCAAGAATACGGTCCAGTTCTTCTTCCTCCACCGGTTTACTTTTATACCTCGTTGTACTTTTCCGGACTTTGAATCCATGGTAACGAATTTTCCGTTTAATGAAAGGGATCCCCTTCAGGTAAAACAAACCTATCAGCATGCCGCTGAGGTGCGCCAGGTGGGCAACTCCATCCTGAACCCCAAAGGATGCCAGGAACTCGAGCACTCCGAAAATGATCACAAAATATTTAGCTTTCACAGGGATCATGAAATAAACATAAATGTAGCGGTTGGGGTAGGTAATCCCATAAGCCAGAAGCAGTCCATAAATTGCACCGGAAGCGCCAATAGTAGGCACGCTATTGAATATAGTCCAGATTATCCCGGCACCGATGCCTGTAACGAAGTAATATTGCAGAAATTTTTTGGTGCCCCATGTATTTTCCATAGCCGTACCGAACATAAACAGGGCGAACATATTGAAGAAGAGGTGCATGAAACTCCCATGGAGAAACATGTAGGTCACCAGTTGCCAGATGAAAAACTTACGTAGTACCAGAGCCGGCACAAGAGCCAGGTAATTAAGTAACTGGTTAGGCATGAACATCTGGAGTAGAAAGAAAAAGATGCATATACCAATAATAAACTTAACCGCAAAGGTGAATTGAAATGCTGGACGGGGTCTGTAGTCGTTTCTATAAATCATTTATCGAGGATTATTAATATTATTTCTTGAGAGGAGACCCTCCGGTCAATGAATGGTATTGGTGTCTTTCCATCCAAACCAGAAGGCAGCGATTTCGCGATTCTTAGGCCAATCGACATCAAAAAGGAATAGGGAAGCCAGGGCCTTGATGGTATCCTTATCCAGGATATCTTCATTAACCAGTGTTCCCCGGGCAATTATCATCTCAAACTGGTCGTCATCAAGGAGACCAAGACATTGAAGCTTATGAAGATATCCATAGGCATCCCTGGTAAAAAACTTGCGCTCCGTATTACTGAGCACGCGAAGGGGCTTATCCAGCTTGCGAAAATCCGATTTGCTTCTCAATTTGGATTCCCCATACTTGCCTATAAGCCAGTCCATTGCCCCATCTACTTCGGAACGGGAATAGCCTATTTTTTGCAGATCATCGAAAACTTTGTCCTGCTGATTCAGGAAATCCTCACCGTTCTGGATTTTT
>JAFGGQ010000154.1 GCA_016930435.1 bacterium | reverse complement strand
TTAACTTTACAAGAAAAATATAACTGATTATATTCAAACTTCAATAAATAACCCGGAACCAATTAATTCAAGCTGCTGTTCTATATATTATAGTATAAATCGGGATTTTCCATGAAAAAAGAAATCCTTTTACAAGAATTAGAAAAAATTGCAAAGAAATTGAACCTGGATGTCCGGTACGAAAAATTGCAATTATTAAGGGGAGGTATATGCCGGGTCGAAGAAAGCTTTTATTTATTCATAAACAAAGATCTGCCAATAGAGAACCAGATCGACCTTTTTCTAACCGAATTGAAACGTTTTGATCTCAGTCAGATCTTCGTGCTACCCCAGATACGGGAACTTCTCGAAAACAAAGATCAATGAAGCGTTATCCTGCATTTTATACCGCAATCGCTTTTATAGCGGGGGTTGTATTATCTTCTTTGGCGGATATTTCCCTTATATTATCTCTCTTCTTAACTGCGGTAATGGTGGGAGTTGCACTGTTCAGTTATTTTAAATTAAAGGCTTTCTTTGTTTCCGTTTTCCTGATCTTAGCCATTGTTGCAGCAGGATTTATCCGGGCTGAGATACCCCAGCAAACAGTACCCCGGAATAATATCCGTTTCCTTATGAACCCCCTTGAAAACCAGAAAGTCCGTGGATACATTGTCTCCGAACCGGAGGTACGGGGAGAGCGAACCACATTTGAGCTAAAAACCCGCTTTCTCTATGGCAACAATTCCTGGATACCAACTTCGGGCAAACTCAAGGTAACCGTTCTGGGAGATCGTGGATGGCTTGAATATGGCGATTATTTGGAAATTAACAGCAAGATCAAACCCCCCTTAAAAAACTCCAATTTCAACGCTTTTGATTATGAAAAATATCTGCACAGGCATGGGATCTATGGCCAGGTCTTCCTTTACAATACCTCTGAATTAGAAGTTTTAGAGAAGGACCAGGGCAGTATTTTCCTGAGTCATATTGTGCAACCCATCAGGAACCGCATCAAATACACTATCTGGAATACCCTTAAGGGTAATCATGCCGCCCTCCTTGAGGGAATGCTGCTTGGAAGAGGGCGCAAACTTCCTCATGAAATTAAGGAATACTTCTCTAATACCGGGGTCATCCATATCCTTGCTGTATCAGGTTTACATGTAGGGATACTGGCTCTGGTTTTCCTGATCCTGTTTAAGGCCGCCTTTCAGCTTAACCAGAAATGGGCTACCATTCTCACTATTCTTGTTCTATTTATCTATATGTTCGTGTGCAACCTGAGGCCATCCATCACCCGTGCCTGGATAATGTACGGGGTGATCATGCTGGGCTTCCTGATGGAACGGAAAGTCAATCTCCTTAACAACATCGGTTTTGCAGCACTTCTCATCCTTTTGTTCTCCCCTTCACGATTGTTTCATATCGGTTTCCAGCTGTCCTTTCTTGCAGTAGGGGGTATCGCCCTTCTCTACCCCCGCTTTGATGAATACCTAAGGGGAAAACTGAAAAATACCGATCACTGGTGGCAAAAAGGACTTAAATATATCGCCTCCGGTTTTTTCGTCTCGTTCTCTGTAGTGATCTTCACTACTCCAATAGTAATGCACTATTTTCATAAATTTCAATTGATCTCCCCCTTAGCTAACCTCTTCGTAATACCGGCAGTATTTTTTGTAATCTCATTGGGGGTGGCTTCAGTGTTGGGTGGATTGATCTCCATAGTACTGGCCAAAATATTTGCTGCTGCAAACTGGCTTTTCATTTCCTACCTGCTCTGGATCGTAGGCTTTTTTGCCCGGCAACCCTGGGCATTCATTCCTGTTCAATCCCCCACACCACTGTTCTTCATTCTCTGGTATGCAATAGTCCTTTTTATATGCGTCGATGGCTACAAGTATGTGAAACAGTTTTATTATATATCTAAAAAGACCGCGATTCCCTTGTATTCCATAACCGGTATTGCAATCATCACCCTGCTTATCTGCGTAAACAGGCCATCAGAGCCAAAATTGACCATACTCTTTTTTGACGTGGGGCAAGGCGATTCCGCCCTCCTGCGATTCCCAGATGGAAAATATATGCTAATCGATGGGGGGATCGCCGGCAACTATTCATTTGTTCAGCAACCATATCTTTGGGCACAGGGCTCATTATGGAAAGGATTATATAACGGAATAGTAAAGGCTGAATGGGGAACAACTATTCATACATTAATCGGAAGCCATCCGCAAAGTGACCATATCGGATCATTTCCGAGTATTTTGGAGGATTTCACGGTAAAAAAGGTTTATGATATTGGAGCTGGATACCCTTCTCCTGTGTATCTGAAATATCTCCGGAAAATAAAGGAAAAAGGGATAGATTTTAAAGTACTGAAAGCAGGAGACCGAATAACTGATTTTCAAGACGCAATAATCGAGATTCTGCACCCGGACAGCAATTTTGTTAATAACAGCGGGGAATATTTTTACGACATAAATGAGGCTTCATTTGTATTAAAAATAACCTACCGGAAGGCCAGCTTTTTATTCACCGGGGATATTGGGAAGTTGGCAGAATTTTACCTTACCAGCAATGCCGGGGATAATTTGGCGGCGGATCTGATCAAGATCCCCCATCATGGCTCCCGGACATCCTCATCTGCTTCGTTCTTGTCCCTGGTTAATCCCCAGGCAGCAGTAATCTCGGTAGGCCGGGCTAATCGTTTCAAGCATCCTTCTCCTGAGGTGATTGCCCGGCTAGACAGCCTTCAGATACCGGTTTACCGCACTGACCACGATGGAGCAATAATGGTTACTACCGATGGCGATAAAATCTGGATTGAATCCAAACTGGATGGCCCACTGGCCGTCCTTGAAGCAGCAAGGGAGTGAGTATGGAGTATCTGACTATCAAGATCAAGCTGATTCGGGGGGATTCCTGTCTGCCCCGTTATATGACCCCGTTGGCAAGCGGGGTGGATCTTTACGCATCGATCCCCGAAACTCTGGTCATCCCAGCCGGGGATTTCATAATGGTACCTACCGGGATAGCGGCGGAGATCCCGCCTGGTTTCGAGGGTCAGGTTCGACCCCGCAGCGGCCTGGCAGCAAGAAACGGGATCGGATTGCTTAATGCCCCCGGAACCATAGATGCCGACTACCGCGGGGAAATCAAAGTGATCTTGTTCAACTTTGGTGATACGGATTTTCCGGTAAAACCAGGGGAAAGAATCGCCCAACTGATATTCAGCAAGGTCTATCATGCAAACTTCGAAATAGTAGAGGAGCTTGACTCCACAGAGCGAGGAAAAGGTGGCTTTGGACATACCGGAAAATAAGGTTATTCCCATATTAGCCTATCATAAAGTAACCCCTGGTTTCAGGCTGGATCCGGATAACATCACCATAAAAAAATTTCATAAACAAATGGAATTTCTTTATAATCAGGGATTTTACACTGTCACCGGGCAGGATCTGATCCGGCAACCATTCGTCCTGACAGCCGATGATAAAAGATTCCTGATTTCCCTGGACGATGGCTATTGCTGCATCAAAGACCATATTGCCCCTGTATTGAAAAAATTCGGTTTTAAAGCCATTATCTTTCCAATAACTCATTATATCGGAAAGATGAACCTGTGGGATACCCGATCCCGGGGGAAAGTAGCTCACCTTAGCAATACCGACCTCGTAAAACTAGGCAATGAAGGCTTTGAAATTGGCTCCCATACTATCAATCATTACAACCTTACCAATCTATCCAACAGTATGGCCTACAAGGAACTGAAAGGCTCCAAGGATTTTCTGGAGAACCTATTGGGGAAACAGGTCTATATGATCTCTTATCCCTTCGGCCAGGAAACACCAAGAATACAGGAACTTGCACTGAAAGCCGGCTATCAGATAGGTATCAGCATCCATAAAAATACCAAATCCTTTAACATAATGGCCATTCGAAGCTGGGGTATTTATCCATGGGAATCAAGAGCTTCTATAGAAGGGAAATTAAGGGATTCCGCTTACGAAGAATTCAAACTCAAATTCATTCATTTGGGATCAGCGGGAGCAGGATTATTA
>JAFGGQ010000153.1 GCA_016930435.1 bacterium | reverse complement strand
TTCCATAACATCAACCTACATATTTATTATAGACTTCATTCAGTAATCATGATATCTATTTTTATTGATCGAGGTTTTTACAAGATTTTAGTGACGTTTTTCCAGTCATCCAACCATCCAATCATCCATTTGTCTAATTTATTTGAAATAATATCCTTAGTACTTTATTTTTGCAACTAATTTGTACATGATCGATATTTATATAGTTTTCACTTGCCATAAAATAATTCTTGCATAATATTAAAAGTCTTTTAGATTCGTTTGGAATTTTTAAAAAGAGGATATTTTAATTGAGGTGATAAGATGAAAACCAAGAATCCCAGTAATCTGAAGCGGAGGCGGAAGCACGGTTTTCGCAACCGGATGGAATCGGAGGATGGCCGCAAGGTTTTAAACAACCGGCGGAAAAAGGGCAGGAAGGAGCTTACCGTTTCAACTCCACGCAAGGGAAGTGAAAAGTAAAGCCAGTCCGCAGAGGTTAACATTTCCCCAAAGCAAGCGCTTACGTAGAAGAAATGATTTTTTATTATTCAAGGTTCGCAAGAATTATCGGGGCGTTGGGAAATACCTGTCTGTAAGAGCGATAAAGGGTGAGGGTTCTGCCAAATTTGCCATAGCGATTACCAAAAAAACCGGGAACGCAGTTTATCGAAACCGTATAAAAAGGATTTTAAGAGAGATAATCAGGTTGAATCCGGAGGCAGCAGTGACCCCATATTATTATCTGATTTACGTACAAAAGGCTATTCAGGACTGCGGAGAAAACCATTATTATGTTCTAAGCCAGGAATTATTATCGCTGTTCGAAATAATAAAGAAAAAAATCACTAATGATCATACCCTATGATAAGAGCAATATTTTGTGGATTAATTAAGGCTTACCAGAACAGCTTAGGTTTGGTCCTTCCGAGTAGCTGTCGTTTTCAGCCCAGTTGTTCCCAGTATGCTTACCAGGCTATCCGGAAATATGGGCCCCTCAAGGGGAGTTTCATGGGTATAAAAAGAATAATCCGGTGCAATCCCTTTTGTGAGGGAGGATATGATCCGGTTCCATAGGATGAAAAGAAAAAAATGGATAAACGAACGATAATTGGTTTAGTATTAGTTGCTGTAGTAGTTTTATTATTACCCTTTTATCAGAAATATATTAGTGGGCCTCAGCGTGATCAGGCAGTTGCCCCGGCGGCGGGAGAATCTTCTGCTGAAAGGGTACCGGAACCGCTATCAGAGAGTCCCGGGCATGAAAGCGCATTGCCGGCTTCAGGTTTAGCCGAAGAGCCCGGGCGGCCTTCTGCCCAGGAGCCAGATGCTCCTGAGGTTCCCCTTCAACTGCAAGGTGCAGGTGGGCAGTTAGTGGATTTCCAGGAGATGAAAGTTACTGTTGAAACCCCACTTTATATTGCGAAATTCAGTAACCTCGGAGCCCATCTGGTCAGTTTTAAATTAAAGGAATACAGGCGCCAGGAGGGTGACCTGGTTGAGATGGTTTCACCGTTCGTGGAACAGGAATTGATTATGGAACTGAACACTTCCAAGGGGACATTCTCCACCGCCGAACTGCCCTTTTTCTATGATGGAGACTCCCTGATTATATTGGAAGAAGCCCAGAGCAGCACGGAGCTTAACTTTACATCGGTTCTTCCCGGGGGAATGCTGATGACCCGAGTATATAAACTGAATGCGGACAATTACCTGCTCGATCATCATGTTGAAACGCATTTTTCGGACTCCCTGTATATCGATCAGACAGTGCTCTGGTGGCAGGGCGGACTATATCCTACCGAAAACGATGTAAAGCAGGAGATGCGGTTCTATAAATTCTGCGACCGCATGGGTGGTGAGTTTAACAGGGAGAGTTTTAAAGCGGGTAAGGAGATCAGCATTGCGAAGGATGGATCCACCGATTGGGTAGCTACCACTACAAAATATTTCGTTGTAATATTAGCCAGTATCGAGGAGAAATTCAACGGTTCTATCGCGCGTGGGGGATGGCATACTACTGAATTTGACAAAGCCACTGTAGAGCTCCCTCAGATCGGGATCGGCTTGCTTTCCGATGAGCGCAATAATGCCATTGTCCAGGATTACCGTATCTATCTTGGGCCACAGGATTATTTTGACCTGAAGAAACTGGGCGAGGGTTTTCATGAAGTGGTGGATCTTGGCTGGAAATACCTGGCACCCCTGGCTTCAGGACTGCTATGGGTATTCATTAAAATCAATACCGTGGTGTCAAATTACGGTCTGGTCATCATCATCTTTTCGCTTTTGATTAAGTTCATCCTTTACCCGCTCACCCGGAAGCAAATGAAATCGATGATGGAGATGAAGCAGTTAGAACCTAAGATGAAGGTTATCAGGGAGGAATTTAAAAACGATCCCCAAAAACTAAATGAACAGGTGATGAAGCTGTATAAAGAGCATGGGGTCAATCCATTGGGTGGATGTTTCCCACTGGTACTTCAGATGCCTATATTTTTCGCCCTTTTCCGGGTGTTCTATAATACAATCGAATTAAGAGCACAACCATTTATCTTCTGGATAAAGGACCTTTCGCAGAAAGACCCTTATTATGCTCTTCCCCTGATGATGTGCGCCATTATGTTCGTGCAGCAACAGATCTCCATAAAGGATCCCAAACAGAAATTGATGGGATATATTATGCCCATATTCTTCTTCTTTATATTCCGTAATATGCCCTCGGGATTGGTGCTTTACTGGACCACTTTTAACGTTCTGTCTGTAGTTCACCAGTACATGATGGAGCTGGGAAATAAGCGCAAATTAGAGGCAGATGGGGTTCTCCAGAAAGCGGATAAGTAAGGGTAACGGCTTGTTAACGCCCGGAGCAGTTCCATTTTGATTTTTCAGTTGCCTTTTTGGATTTCCTTACTATTATTGAATAAAAATTTGATTAAGAACGGTTGGTGATGAAGCATAAGTTAAGATTCAAGGTCGCTTATACTTGCCTGGTGCTGGTTATGGCACACCGCGGAATGGCGGTGGAAGGCAATGAACCGGAACCACTGATAAGGGAACCGGAATTCGTACCCACCGAAGCGAAAGTAACCACCCCTATCGATCTGCTTTCATTTTTCGAGGACCCATTTATCAAATACCTTTCCGGATTTTATGAGCCTGAGTATTATCGGAACGGTCTCTACATCGGACCGGATTTCAAGTACGAGATCAACTTTTACCACCAGGCCCCAAAACGCGCCATTAACTTTCAAGCGGTAAAGGACAATGACTTCGTAACCTACCAGAAAATTAATATGGATGGTTATTATGTGCTAAACCATGACTCCCTGTACTCGGCCGCATTTTATTCTGAAGCTTATTATGACAGGGCAGAGGATGATTTTCTTAATTGGCCTACTTTGTGGGATTATAAGTTAGGGGGAAAAGTGATTATCCCCATGGACAAATTTGCCATTATTGCACAATTAGAAGGGGAGACCGGGATCTCGAAAACACTTTGGAAATATTCATTTCAAAGGGGTGAAAGCAAAACCGAGATATTCTGGAACTTCTGGGATAATCTGGGGGGCAACCTTAACCTTGAAGTTGAACGGGCAAGGAACAATGTGGATTCCGGCGATTATTCAAATTATTTGAATGTTAAAGTTAACCCCTATTTGATCTATGCCATCCCCAATCTTAAAGTTAAAGCCGGATTGAATGGCTATTTAACTTACAATGATACCTTGATCACCCCATACTTTGAAAGCCATTTTGACTCTTATCCCCTGCGAGTTTTTCTGGAGTATTCCCCCGATTTCTACTCCCCTGATTATTTCCTGATTGCAGATGGTGAAAATATCATTTATTTCAATAATTATCTCCGGCAAGCAAGGGATAAATTCAGGATTACCGGAGGTGCTAAATTCTATTTAAACGATGATAATTCACTCTGGATAAAGGCCAATCTGCAAAAGGTTGAAGATGATTTTGTAGCTTCATACGACACTTCAAATAGAATGCTCTACGTGGATAATTACAATACTATTAGGCAGGACGTCGAACTGACTTTGCATAATGGATGGCAGCAATTCAAGAACCGCTGTTCATTGACTATGAGGGTAGATAAATTTAGAGATGATTTTCACTCCGCCGGCGGAAGGTTTTACTTTGACCACAGCATCATAGAAGTGGACCAATATTATCTCCCTTTTACCCCAAAAGTCTCCCTGATAGACACCTTCCAGTTTCAGATCAGCGATCAGTTTCTGTTAAAACTGAATTATTTCTGGTCGGGTAACCGCAATATTTACATCCCCGACAAAATCGTTTCTGCCCCGCTGTATTCCTATACCAAAGTAGGGGGGAGTATTTCCTGGGAGCAGGATAATCTGGTTCTGACCCTGGCTGTGAATAACATTTTTAATAGGGAATTCCCCTATTATCCGGATCGTTACAGCAGCGGTTTCAGGGGTTATTTTGGTGTCGAGCATCGTTTTTAGATCATGGAAAAGTTTGATGTGGATATTCTCTCCAAGATAAGCCAATTACCCCAAAAACCAGGCGTTTATCTTTTCAAGGACCAAAAAGGACGGATAATCTATATTGGCAAAGCCAAGAGACTCCGCTCCCGGGTTCGCTCATATTTTCAGAAGGGCGATCTTCATCCTAAAACAGAAGCACTCCGCAAGAGGATACAGGATCTGGATTATGTAGTCACCGATAATGAGAATGAGGCTCTGATTTTGGAAGCAAATCTGGTCAAGGAGGAGCACCCCCGCTATAATGTAAATCTGAAGGACGACAAGCATTACCCTTACTTGAAAATAACCAGGGAGCCTTATCCCCGGATACTGGTTGTACGGCGCAAGGAACGCGATAACGCCATATATTTCGGCCCTTATACCAGCGCTACCTACATGAGAAAAACCCTGGAAACCGTTAAAAGGATATTCAGGATCCGGGATTGTAATCAAATTCTTCCACGGAGCAGTCCCGGAAAACCATGCTTGAACTATGAGATTAAGCGCTGTTACGCGCCCTGTGCCGGGAAGATATCCCCTCAGGATTACCAGGAGCAGATCAGGAACATCGTCCTATTTCTGAAGGGCAAACGGAGCGAGATTACCAAAACAATTAATGGTCTCATGCAGAAAGCATCCCAGGATTTGGATTTTGAGGCAGCTTCCGAATACCGGGACCAACTGCAGGCTATAGCCGAAGTAACCAGGCCTCAGAAGATCGATATGGAGGATCTGGAGGACCGGGATTTTATTGCCCTTGCATTCGGATTAAAAGATGCTATCGCCGTCGTGTTCATATTCAGGGAAGGTTATGTGATAGGCCGTCCACAATTTCACCTTACCTTTACTTCAGAGACCCCGAGAGAAGAGGTTATTACCGGATTTTTGAAACAATACTATTCCGATAATCCCAATATTCCCCGGGAGATTTATCTTCAGGAGCAACTTCCCGATGAAGAAATAAAGGATATTCGGACCTGGCTTACAGGATTGCGTGGCGAAAAAAGCGCGGTCAGGATCATCGTCCCCAAACAAGGCGATAAATTCAAAACCCTTAAATTAGCGGTAAAGAATGCCGAATTATTGCTTACCGAGCTTAAGATCACCCGGGAACAAATCCATCTGCCTAAGGTGCTGACGCTTTTGCAGGATGAATTGGGCTTAAAAAGGCTTCCCCGAAAGATAGACGCGTTCGATATCTCCAACCTTGGCGAGAGTAATGCCGTCGGAGCGGCAGTAACCTTTCTGCAGGGAAAACCGCACAAAGGCGATTACCGGAAATTCATCATCAAGGATGTAAAGGGTCAGGATGATTTTGCGATGATGAAGGAAGTGGTTACCCGGCGCTATAAACGGTGGATTAAAGAGAAAAAAAAATTACCGGAGTTGATCCTGATAGACGGCGGAAAAGGCCAGCTAAATGCCGCAGCGGAAGCTTTGGCTCAGCTTAAGCTGGATAAGGAGATAGAGATCGTTAGTATTGCCAAGCGGCTGGATGAACTTTTTATCTTAGGGCGTAAGGAGCCCATAAACCTCCCCAGGAATTCCCCCAGTTTGAAACTCCTGCAAAGGATCCGGGATGAGGTGCATCGGTTTGCCATTACCTTTCATCGTTCACGCCGTCGGATAAAGATGAAGGCAGAAGTGCTGCTGAGTATCCACGGAGTGGGCCCGAGAACCCAGGAACAATTGCTAAGAAAATACAGATCCCTATCGAATATAGCCGGCGCATCACCGGAGGAACTAAAACAGCATTGCTCAGTCTCAGAAAAAGTGGCTAAAGCAATTCTAAAATTCCTGAAACCTTACAAAATGACTCTTTGCGCGTTAATGCTACTGGAATTAATACTGCTTAGCGGCTGCAGTCAGAGTCCCCGTTATATGGTTCAGCCCACGGTTCCTGAAAAAAGGGAAACTGCACCGCCCAAACCATCAGTGACGGCACCTGTACCCCAGGAAATAACGGAAATACCCGAAGAGAGCTTCAAAGCGGATGCCTTGTTCGGTCTGGTCAATTTATATATAGGCACTCCCTATAAATACGGCGGGAATTCCCGAAAGGGCATCGATTGTTCCGGTTATACAAGGCTGCTCTACAGTATGGTATATGATCTCGAATTACCACGTACAGTGGCGGAGCAGTATCAGAGGGGTATGAAGGTAAATAGGGATGATCTTCGGATTGGGGATCTTGTTTTTTTCCAGACGAACAGGGATAACATGGCGGATCATGTAGGTATATATCTGGGTAATAGCAAATTTACGCATGCCTCAACTACAGAAGGGGTCGTTATCAGCTCTTTATCCAGTGGTTTTTTCAAGGACCGTTATGCCGGCGGCAGGAGATTATTCATTGAGAAATAATCCATAGAAATAGTTTTCCTTTCCTCCTTTACTCCACTTGCGTGGAGAGGTCCCCCCGGTGAACGGGTAGGACAAAGAT